>DOFA01000168.1 GCA_003532195.1 Clostridiales bacterium | reverse complement strand
CATGAAACTGCAAGGGAAAGTAGCCATTGTCACCGGCGGCAATTCGGGGATCGGCAAGGGTATCGCCCTGATGTTCGCCAAAGAAGGGGCACGGGTTTGCATTGTCGGCCGTAATGAAAAGCGCGGCCAGGATACCGTGCAGCAGATCAAGGATCTGGGCGCGGAAGGGTTCTTTATCCAGGCGGATGTCGGCAATTCCGCAGACATGCAGATGATCGTCAGCAAGACTGTGGAAACCTACGGCAAGCTGGACATCATGGTCAATAACGCCGCCATCATCCATCAGGCGAAACTTCTGGATCTGAAGGACGATGACTGGGACCTGATCATCCGCAACAACCTGCGCAGCGTCTTCCTGGGCAGCAAGTACGCGGCGATCCAGATGGTAAGCCAGGGACACGGCGGGCGCATCATCAACCTGTCGTCCATTCACGCCAAGATCGCCGAACCGCAGGCAGCCCCGTATACGGCGGCCAAAGGCGGCATCGAGTCTTTCACGCGCACAATAGCTACAGAACTGGCTCCCTACAAGATCACGGCCAACATCCTGGCCCCGGGCGCAACTTATACAGAATTGACCGTGCCCATGTACACGCCCACGGTCAAGGAAGCCCTCTTCAAGCGTATCCCGCTCAAGGCGATCGCCAATCCGGAAGATATCGCCTGCGGCGCCCTGTTCATGGCCTCTGACGAAGCCTGGTACATGACTGGCGCCCGGATTTGCATCGATGGCGGCTATGAGATGGACGGGAGTCTCCCGGATGCCGAATACTGGACCGAATGAGAGGAGTCTTGCTGTCGCGTGGACATTTTTGAGCAGCTGCTGCAGGATGTCGAGATTCCGCCGCTGATCAAGGTCCGTTACCGCATACCGGCCGATACGGTATCCGATATCGGCCGGGCTGTTTACGAGGCATTGAAGCGGGAGAACACCCTGGACCGGATTCAGGCCGGGCAGACGGTGGCAATCGCGACTGGCAGCCGGGAAATTGCCAACATCGCCGTGATCGTCGCCAAATTGGTTTCGGCGATCCGGCGTCAGGGCGGCCGGCCGTTTATTGTGCCCGCCATGGGCAGCCATGGCGGCGCGACCGCCGAAGGGCAGCGGGCTGTCCTGGAATCGTTCGGGCTGACAGAAGAGGCTGTTGGCGCGCCGATCCGGTCATCGATGGAAACGGTGGCTCTGGGCCGGACGCAAGATGGCCTGGAGGTTCATCTTGACCAGTCCGCCGCTGCCGCCGACTGGATCATTCCGATCGGCCGGATCAAGCCGCACACGGATTTCCGGGGGCCTTACGAAAGCGGTTTGCTGAAAATGATCGCAGTCGGCCTGGGGAAACAAAAAGGCGCTTCGATCTGCCACCGGCTGGGGCTTCCGCAGATGTCGGACACCATCCGGCGTGTTGCCCGGGTGACTTTATCCCAGGCCAATATCCTGTTCGGCCTGGGCATCATCGAGAATGCTTTTCATGGCACCGCACGGATCGAGGCCATCCCGGCCAGCCGCATCGAGGCGGAGGAGCCGCCCCTGTTATTGGAAGCTAAACGGAATATCGCCGCTATCCCCTTTAAAAAGGTGGATGTTATTGTCGTCGAAGAGATGGGCAAAGACATTAGCGGAACCGGCATCGACGCCAATGTTGTCGGCCGGTCTTCCACCTTGGGCGTCTGGGAACCCTGGGCGGAGCGGATCGTCATCCTCGACCTGACAGACAAGTCTCACCACAACGCCAATGGCGTCGGGCTGGCGGACATCATCACGCGCCAGCTTTTTGACAAAATCAGCCTGGAGGAAACCTACCCGAACACGATCACCTGTGCGGAAACCAATGCCGTGAAAATCCCGGTGATCATGCCAACGGAAAAGCTGGCCATCCAGTGCGCCATCAGGACTTGCACCCAGATCCCCGAGGAAGGCGTGCGCCTGGTCAGAATCCGCAATACCTTGTCCTTGCAGGAATTCTTCATCTCGCCGGCCCTGGTCGGCGAAGCGAACGCACATCCGGATCTGACGACGGAGGATTTCATATGGAAATAAAATTCGGCCAGGACCTGTTTTTACAGGACGGAAGCACCGGCTACGCCGACCGCCCTTACCGTTACCAGCTGTCAGGAGAAATCGGCGATGCGGAGAGCTTTCATGATGTGAATCTAACCGGGCGGACCTGTACCCGGTCGGATGGCGAATGGATCATCGAAGGCCGGTTCGCAGCGTGTGAAATTTATCTGCGGCAGATTTTCCGTTTTGCCGGCAGTCAAATTGAAGAAATTATCGAACTGACCAATCAAAGCGCAAGACAGGTCAGCCTGACCGATATTAAAATGGGTTTTGCCGCGGCGATCGACAGCCGCCCGGACTGGCGCCTCTGCGCCATCCCCTTCCGCATCCAGCTCGACGGCAGCCGGCATGACTATACGACACAGGAGCTGATGGACGGCGCTTTCAGCAACGCTGTCTATACTGATAAAACCAGGCCGGAACCGGAGCTGACAGAGCAAGGGGTCCTGCGCTCGGAAGCCTGGGCCTGGGGAAGCCAAGACAGGGGAATCGTCATCATCAAATACAATCCGGTCGATATCGAGTATTCCGTGGCATTTCCTGCCGAAGCCGATGCCGGCGGCGAACACCAGCTGTGTTTCGGCGGCGCCGGATTCTGCCTCTACGGCGAGCCGTCCGCCGCTAGAACCCTGCCGCCGGGCGGCTCCTATAAATTCGGCGTGACGGTATATCAGCCTTACTGCGGCGGGATTGCCGGGGCATACGAAGTCTATCGCCATTTCCTGGATCAGAAGGGGCATATTTTCCCTGAAGACTACAATCCTCCGGTCAACTGGAACGAACTGTATGACATCGGCTGGCATCATTCCAACCGTGAAGATTTGGCTCGCTATTATACACGCGAAGCGATCCTGGGCGAAGCGGAAAAAGCCAGGGACTGCGGCTGCGAAATGCTCTACCTGGATCCGGGATGGGAAATTACCGAGGGCACCACTTTATGGGACGAAGAAAGGCTGGGCAGCCCGGCCAGCCTGGCCAGGGAGCTGAAAGAAAAATACCAGCTGGACCTGGCTTTCCGGACGATCCTGCGCACCTATACAGATCATTGGCCGCAGGAGTATCTTGTCTTGCACCAACCCGGCACCCTCCCGGCTTCCGTGGCCTTTGGCAGCCAGGCTATGTGGGAACCCTGCGCTAATCACAAGGAATTCTGGCGGATCAAAGCGGACCGGATCATCAACATCGCCCGCCAGGGAATTAAATTTATCATGATCGATGAAATGGACTGGCGGGGGCCTTGCTGCGAACCTGCGCACGGGCACGAGATCCCGACTCAAGCGATCGATCATGTCCGGGCTATTTATGAACTCTCGGAAGAGATTCGCCGGCAGTGCCCCGAGGTTGTCACAGAGGTTCATGATTCGGTATGGCCCTGGCACACTTGCTGTTATGTGCCGATGTATTTCCGACAGGGATTCGGCGGTAAGGGTGCCTATGACGAGAACTGGGGCTTCGAATTCATGTGGAATTGCATCGAGGACTTAAGAAGCGGCAAGGCGTTATCGCTGTATTATTACAACCTGGGCTGCAGCATCCCGCTTTATCTGCATATCACGATGGCGGCCGACAATGACGCGTGCCTTTTCTTCTGGTGGGCCGCGTCAACGATCAGGCATCTGGGCATCGGCGGCAAAACCAGCAACAAGACGATCGAGCCGGAAGAAGGCTTACCGGCATATGATAAAGAAAAACGGTTTACAGCTTATCAGGCCCAGATGCGGATTTATCAGCAATATAAACCGTACTTTTCCCGAGGCTGCTTCCAGGGCATTGCCGAGAACATTCACTTGCACACCTTGCCGCAAACACCGGGCGGCGTAATCAACGTATTCAACTTAGAAGATCAGGTCCAAACGCTCCGGTTCTTTATCCCCAGCGAAAAACTCGGGTGCGGCGAGGCATTGCCGGTCACTGGCGCCGAAGCCGCGTGGCAGGCCGACGGCGTGAATCTGACCGTCGAATTGCCGCCCATGAGTCCGGGACTGGTGATGATCAATCCGCGATAGTTGAAACGAAACAAAATTGCATTATTGGGAATGAAAGCGTTACAAAACAGGGAATAAACTTGTAACATTTTTGCTGTTCTCCTAAACATATATCTGTTAAACATATTGACAATCATCTATATCTGGATTAACATATAGAGGAATGTCTATATGTTTGTATGTCTATTTGCTCTCGGAATTCCGGTTCCGGGAAAGGGGGATCAAATGCTGTCTAACTCCGATGCGGCCCTGCTGTTCAAAGCTTTGTCCGACGAAACCCGATTGAAAATCGTCGATATGGTGTCCGAAGTTGAACTATGTGCCTGCGACATTTTGGAGGAGTTTGAGTTAACTCAGCCGACCTTGTCCTATCACATGAAGATCCTGACCGACAGCGGTTTGGTTCAGGCGCGAAAAGACGGATCCTGGATGCGCTACACGCTGAATGCTGATATTGCCGGATCTTTGCGCGACTATCTGGCACAGATCACCGCCGATAATAAAGGGGCCAATGCCGGCAGGCGGCAGCATAGCAATTGTTCATGCCAGGGAACTTGTGAGGGGTAAGTGATGATGGAAGGGATTTCACTGTTTTTTAGCTGGCTGAATGACCAGCTGTTGAAAATGACCTGGCTCTCGGACCTGATCCGGCTGCTTGTGGAAAAGGTTTTTGGCCTGCCGGCCGATGAAAGGATTGGCGGCAGCATTCACTTTTTTCTGTATGACACCATCAAGATCTTTATCTTGCTGTCTGTCTTGATTTTTGCCATTTCCTATATCCAAAGCTATTTCCCGCCGGAAAGAACCCGCAAGATTCTCAGCCGCTTCAATGGCATTGGCGGCAATATCCTGGGCGCCCTGCTGGGTACGGTCACGCCGTTCTGCTCCTGCTCGTCGATACCGCTTTTTATCGGTTTCACCAGCGCCGGGCTGCCGATCGGCGTTACATTTTCCTTCCTGATCTCGTCGCCTCTCGTCGATCTGGCTTCCGTGCTTCTGCTGGCCAGCATATTTAACTGGAAAATCGCGATCGCCTATGTGGTTGTCGGCCTGATTCTGGCCGTCATCGGCGGAACGGTGATCAGCCGCCTGAAGATGGAAAAATATGTCGAGCCGTTTGTGTTTGCCAACAAGCTGGCTGAATCCGATGCCCCGGCTATGACGCGCATGGACCGCCTCCTGTTTGCCCGCGATCAGGTCAAAGAGATTATCGGCAGGGTCTGGCTCTACATCCTGATTGGCGTTGGCATTGGCGCCTTGATTCATAACTGGATTCCGGAAAATATCATCACTGCTGTCCTGGGTCAGAAGAATATTTTCTCGGTGCTTATTGCTACGGTAATTGGCATTCCCATGTATGCCGATATCTTTGGAACCCTGCCGATTGCTGAGGCTTTAGTTGGCAAAGGTGTGGGCATCGGGACGGTACTCGCCTTGATGATGGCGGTTACCGCACTGTCGCTGCCTTCGATGGTTCTCCTGAAAAAGGTGGTTAAAATGAGGCTGCTGGTTACTTTTGCCGTCATCGTGACGATCGGCATCCTGATCATCGGCTACGTCTTCAATGCTTTCAGTTTCTGGCTGATATAAAAAAAGGGAGGTTTGCTTATGGTTATTAAAATTTTAGGTATGGGATGCGCCAAATGTAAAATGCTCGAGAAAATTACCCAGGCGGCCGTCAAGGATCTCGGCGCCGACGCCACCGTGGAAAAGGTCGATGATATCCAGAAAATTATGGGTTATGGGGTCATGTCGACGCCGGCCCTGGTGGTTAACGAGAAAGTCAAAGTTTTCGGCAGGGTGCCTGACTTAAAGACGATCAGAAAGTACATCGAAGAGGAAATGTGAAAATCAATAAAACGATAAACGGAGGAAATTCAAGTGTTAATAAAAAAGAAACAACAATCTTGCTGCTCGGGAGCGGCCTGCTGCGATTCTGCTCAGCCAAAGGCCCAAATACAAACCGGGAAAAGTGAAACAGCTGCGAAAAAGATCCGGATCGATTTTCTCTATCTGGATCTGGAAGTCTGCACCCGCTGCCAGGGGACGGACCGGGTTCTGGATGAAGCGGTTGCGGATGTCCGGCATATTCTGCAAGCTGCCGGGGCGTCCGTAGAGGTTAATAAAGTGAACATGAAGACCGCGGACCTGGCGATTCAATACCGGTTTGTCAGTTCACCCACGATCAGGATCAATGGCCGGGATATTGATGTGGATGTCAAAGAGAGCTTGTGTGAGTCCTGCGGGGATCTGTGCGGCGACAGCGTCGATTGCCGGGTCTGGACCTACCAGGGCGTGGAATATAATCAGCCGCCCAAGGCGATGATCATCAATGCCCTGCTGCAGGCGATTTATGGCGCTCCTGCCGAACAGCCCGCAGATAATGCGATTGAATCCTACCAGCTGCCGGAAAATCTGAAGAAATTTTACGAGGCAATGCAGAAGAATAAGGGATAACAGCAATGATCAAGGCGATCGGAAAATCTGCTGGCATCGGTTTTTTTGAAAAATACCTGACGGTCTGGGTCATTCTCTGCATGGCTGCTGGCGTCCTGATCGGCCGGTTCTTGCCGGCTGTACCGGAGTTTCTTAGCCGGTTCGAATATGAGCAGGTTTCAATCCCGATAGCTATTCTCATTTGGCTGATGATCTACCCGATGATGATGAAAGTCGACTTTGCCAGCGTCAAGTACATTGGCAAGAATCCGAAAGGCCTTTATGTCACCTGGGCCACCAACTGGCTGATCAAGCCCTTTACCATGTATGCCATCGCTTATTTCTTCTTATTCGTAGTCTTCAAGCAGTGGATCGCACCCGACCTGGCCAAGTCCTATCTGGCGGGGGCGATCCTGCTCGGGGCGGCGCCCTGCACGGCCATGGTCTTCGTCTGGAGCTACCTGACCAAGGGAAACGCGGCTTACACGGTCGTGCAGGTGGCGACCAACGACCTGATTATCTTGATTGCGTTTTCGCCGACCGTCGCCTTTCTGATGGGCATCAGCGGCATCAAGATCCCCTGGGGAACCCTGCTGTTGTCGGTGCTGCTCTTTGTGGTCATTCCCCTGATCGGCGGCGTCCTGACCCGCGTGATTGTCATCAGCAAGAAAGGACTGGATTATTTCAATCATACTTTTTTACCGAAATTCAACAATGTGACGATCGCGGGCCTGCTGCTGACGCTGGTCATCATCTTTTCTTTCCAGGGGGATGTGATCATCGATAACCCGCTGCACATCATTTTGATTGCCATCCCGCTGACTCTGCAGACTTTCCTCATCTTCTTCATCGCTTATCTGACCAGCAAGAAGCTGAAGCTAAATCATTGCATCGCTGCTCCGGCCGGCATGATCGGCGCCTCGAACTTCTTCGAACTATCGGTCGCCGTTGCGATTTCGCTGTTCGGGCCGAAATCGCCGGCTGCTTTGGCGACAATCGTGGGGGTGCTGACCGAAGTTCCGGTCATGCTTATTTTAGTCAAAATCGCCAACCGCACGGCGCATTGGTTCCCGGCTGAGGAGAAACTCAGAACGTGAAGAATAACTAAAAAGGATAATCCAAAATGAGCAAGATACAAAATCCGGAGTCCGCTGAAAGCGGAAATAATCGCCAGAAACCGCCAAAGAAAATCATCAATAGCAAAGTCTTGCGGATTGCGATTCTAATTGTGATCGTTTTCGTTGCTCTGGGTCTTTATTTGATGAAAAACCCGATCGGAAAAACAGCCGCGACGAGTGGTTCGGGACTGTATCAGACCGCCGAGTTCGATTTGGACGCAACCAACAGCTTTGATCTGGACGTCATCCTGTCCCACAATCTGCCGGTCATCATCGATTTTGGCGCTGATACCTGCATACCCTGCAAGGAAATGGCCCCAATATTGCTGGAATTGAACCAGGAGCTTCGCGGCAGAGCCGTTGTCAAGTTCGTCGATGTCTGGAAGGATTCTGCAGCCGGCCAGGTAGTTCCGCTGGAGGTCATTCCGACCCAGTTTTTCTTTAATGCCGACGGGTCCCCTTATGTCCCGGCCGACATGGAAACTGCAGCTGCCAACGGATTTATCATGTATACCATGAAAGATACAGGCGAGCATGTCTATACGGCTCATCAAGGCGGCATGGACAAGGACACGATCCTGGCTGTTCTGGAAGAGATGGGCATGAAATGATTAACGAGTGGCTTGAGCAACTGAGTGTCCTGATTTCGCAAAACATCTGGCTGGCGCCGCTATTAGCTCTTTTGGGCGGCTTATTGACGGCTTTCACGCCTTGCTCGCTGTCCAGCGTGCCCTTGATAATCGGCTATGTCGGCGGATATGCTGGAAACGATACCAGGAAGGCCTTCCGATACTCCCTGGTTTTCTGCGGCGGAATGGCGGTCACTTTCACGGTTCTTGGCACCCTGGCAGCGTTGCTAGGCCGGCTGATGCAGTTTTCCGGCACCTGGTGGTATCTGATCCTGGGCGTTTTAATGATCTTGATGGCGCTGCAGACCTGGGAGATCATCAATATCATTCCGCAGTCTGCTCTCATGAATAAGAACAACAAACGCGGTTATTTAGGCGCGGCAATAGCCGGAATGCTGGGCGGCCTGTTTGCCTCACCCTGCGCAACCCCGGTGTTGATCACCTTGCTGGCGGTTGTTGCCCGGGAAGGGAAGATCGCCCTGGGGATTTTGCTGCTATTGTTGTATTCGCTGGGGCACAGTGTGCTTCTGATGATTGCCGGGACATCGGTTGGCTTTGTCAGGCAGCTGTCGCAGTCGAAAAAATACGGGAGGGCCAGCCAGATACTCAAAATACTCATGGGCAGTGTTATTTTGCTGCTTGGATTCTATTTGCTGTATTTGGGATTCTAATCATATTTGAAGGCATATTAAACGGGAGGAACCAAAGCATGAAACCATGGATTGACAAGGCGCGCTGTGCCGCCGAGCCGAAGATTTGCCCGCCGATCAAGGAATGCCCGGTGCAGGCGGTCAGTTATGTTGAAGATGATGATGAGCCGATCGGCGGCAGGATTGTCATCGATGAGGTACGATGCACCTGCTGCGGTTTGTGCGTCAGTATCTGCTGCGGTCATTGCATCGAGATGAAATAATCTGGTCAGGGCCGTGCTATTCAGCGGTGCGTGCCAGGATCGCCGGGTTGCAGGTTTCAAACCAGAATTCTGTTTGATACTGATTGCTGCCGACGCCATAGGGTACGCCATGCCGGTCAAAAATGCTTTTAACGATGGCTAAACCGAGTCCAGTGCCCAGCGGCCGTACAGATACAGCTTGCTCAGAACCGGTCTGTCCGGCCCGGTAATAGCGTTCCCAGATTTTGGCCAGGGCTTCTGCCGGGATCGGCTCGCCCTGGTTTTTCACTTTTATCCGGCTGACTTGGTTCTGCTGGCTGGCCGAGATTTCAATGACTGTGTCCGGGCGGGCATGGTTGATCGCATTGTTGATCAGGTTATGCAGAACTTGCACGAAACGGTCCCGGTCAAAAACAACCGTTTGATCCGGACAATCCAGACGGATGCTGACCTGGCGCCGGCCGGCCTCGAGTTCATATTGCATCAACAGCTGTTCAATGACCGGACAGACAGGGAACGTTGACAAGTTCAATTTTTCCACCCCTGCCTGCAGGCGTGAATAGTCCAGGATGTCCTTGACTACCCGGGTCAGGCGGGACGATTCATCGACAATGAGATTGAGCTGCTCGGTCCGTTTATTTTCATCTGGCCAGGTGACATCGCGGACTGTTTCGGCATAGCCTTGAATGACCGTGAGGGGAGAGCGCAGTTCATGGGAAACATTGGCAATCAGTTCCTGCCGCAATTTTTCGGTGCGGCCCAATTCTGTCCCCAAATCGTTCAGCGCTTCCGTCAACTGACCGATTTCATCCTGGCTCCTTACCGGCAGCCGGACATCCAGATTGCCGGACGCCAATTTCCGGGCTGCCGCAGTCACCGCCCGGACTGGCTTCGCCAGCTTTCCAGAGAGAAACGCGGCTAGCAGAACCGAAGACAAAATCAGGACCAGGGTGATGATCCAGAGTTGCCGGCGCAGGATTCGTGAGGCTTCATCCAGGTCTGCCAAAGAGAATATGGCAAACAAATAGCCGCCGTCCGCGGTTTTTTCGCCCAGCAGGGCATAGCGGTTGGTTCCTGACATCGCCCTGACATATTGAACGGAGCCGTCTGTCCCGGTGGACATCATGGATTGGGCCGTATGGAGCATCATGCCCATCATGGGCATAGTTTGTGAACGGTAGATCAGATCGCCGCGCGCACTGAGGACGATCAGGCTGGCGTTCAGCTGTTCCGCTAAGCTGTCATAATCGCTCATGCCGGACCGGGCGGCGTCGCTGACCGTTTGTCCGACAGTGCGGATCCTTTCGTTCAGGTAGGTGTCGCGCATGAAGCCGGCCTGGACGATCCACAGGATGCCGATGGTCAGAAACGCCATGCTGATGAAGCCGAGGAAAAGCTTGGTAAAGATATGCTTCATGGGCAGCCTCCTGCCTCGAACCGGTATCCGGTTCCCCAGACTGTCGCTATCAGGGCCCGGCAATCGCCCAGCTTATCCCGCAGACTGCGGACATGGGTGTCGACTGTCCGGGCATCGCCAAAATAATCATAGCCCCAGACATGGTTGAGAAGCTGGTCACGCGTGAAGGCCTTGCCCGGCCTGGCCGCAAAGAAGGCCAGCAGATCATATTCTTTGGGAGTCAGATTGACCGGTTCGCCGGCAAGCGTGACGGTATGGGCAGCCAGATCTATTTTCAGGCTGCCATATAGCAGCGTCTGCTGATCCTGGACCAGGGCGCCGGAACGTTTCAGCAAGGCTTTCATCCGGGCGATCAGCTCGCGCGGGCTGAAGGGCTTGCTGATATAATCGTCGACCCCTAGTTCAAAACCGAGCAGGCGGTCATATTCTTCATCCCGGGCGGTCAGCAGAATGACCGGGACCTGGCTGTCTTTACGGATTATTTTCAAAGTCGCCCAGCCGTCGAGCCGGGGCATCATCACATCGAGGATTACCAGCGAAAAGTCCGTTCCGGCAAACAGTTTCAACGCCTCTTCGCCATGGCCGGCTTCGGCGAATTGCCAGTTTTCCGCCTGGGCATATTCGCGAATGATCGTCCGGATATGCGGGTCATCATCAACTAACAGGATATGGATCATTCCCCGATCACCCCCTCTGAACCGATTATAACAGGATCTTTATCTGTTTTGGCAGCTGTAACACAAATCTGTTTTTTCTCCTCACAATTTCCGTACATTTTAGTTTTATCATCAAGCTAAAGGGACTGCACAGAGGCAGTACAAAGAGGCAGTACAAACAAGCAGTGCAAAGAGGCAGTGCAAGAAAGAAAGGTTGATGAACGATGCAAAAGAAGAAATTATTCCTCCTGATCAGTATCGTGGTAGTTTTGCTGGTTGGAGTAGCTTCCGTGTCGTATGCCGCAGCTACATACAATTCTCCCGCTGAAATTATCGCCGGATTGACCGGGAAAAGCGTCGACGATGTTGTCGCCGCCCGCCAGGCAGGTACGAGCTATGGGGCGCAGGCCCTGGATGCGGGACAGCTCGCACAGTTCCAGGCAGCCAAACTGGAACTCTACAAACAAAGGCTCGACCAGGCTGTAGCTGACGAGAAGATGACCCAGGAAGAAGCGGACAAGCTCTATGAAGCCATGGAGCTGAGACTCCAGGACTGCACAGGCGACGGAACTTGTCAGGGATCCGGCTTCGGCGCCGGTCAGAACAACAGGATGGGCGCTGGCAAAGGCGGCTTCGGTATGGGCCGCAGGGCTGGCAACGGCTCAGGTTCAGGATTGGGTTGTGCCAATGGCACGAACACCCCCGGAAACTGATCGCCCAGGCTAAGCAGAGCCGGTCCGGTATAAAAACCGGGCCGGCTTTTTAGCGCTCGTAATAGGTATATCCGCGCAGACCATTTTCGTAGGCCTGCATGATTTCTTTCCGGTCCACCGCATTGATCAGCTGGTCATGAATAGCGGCCTCAGCGGTTTGCCGGAAACGGGTGATCATCCTTTTCGGGTCAAATTCAACATAGGATAAGACATCGGCGACACTATCGCCGTGAATTTCCTTGACCAGATCAAAACTGCCGTCCGGGTTGACGCGAATGCTGACTACATTGGTATCGCCAAAGAGATTATGCAGGTCGCCCAGCGTTTCCTGATAAGCGCCGACGAGAAAGACACCGAGATAATAATCCTTACTTTCTTCCAGTTCATGTAAAGGAAGAGTCCGCTTGACATCATGTAAATCAATGAACCGGTCGATTTTGCCATCGCAATCACAGGTGATATCCGCGATGACCGCGCTGCGGCCGGGCGATTCCAGCAGCCGGTGGATGGGCATGATCGGGAAGAGCTGGTCGATCGCCCAGCTATCCGGTATCGACTGGAAAACCGAGAAATTGCAGTAGTAAATATCGGAAATCGCGCTATCCAGATCGGCGAAATCCGGCGGCGGATTTTTTAATTTCCGTTGTTCCCGGGCAATCTGATTAATCGTATTCCAGAAAATCTTCTCGGAGAAAGATCGCTCGCGCAGGCTGATGCGGCCGTGCTTGAACATGTCGCGGATCTCGTCGCGGTAGTATAAGGCATCGTTATAACATTCCTGCAAATTCTTCAAGCTGATGCTCATATAGACATCAAAAAGATTTTTGATCTGCTCAGGTGTGTTCGCTTCCAGATGATCCGGCAATTCATATTTTTCCAGCTTTTCCACGCCGAGAACGTTCATGAGCAGCACGGAATAATAGGCGACCGTCGCGCGGCCCGATTCCGTGATTAAAACCGGATGCGCGACCGAGGCGGGGTCGAGCACGGACATGACCGCTTCGACGATGTCCGTGCAATACTCCTCGATAGAATAATTGCGGCTGTTGACATAATTTGTGTTGGACCCGTCGTAGTCAACCGCCAGACCTCCGCCCAGATCCAGGTAACCCATGGGGGCGCCTTCCTTGACCAACTCAGCGTAAATTTGCGTTGCTTCCAGGACGGCTGAACGGATATCACGGATATTCGGGATCTGGGAACCCAGGTGATAATGCAGCAATTTGAGTGATTCCAGCATCCCGCGGTCTTTCAGTCTATCGACGATCGAAATAACCTGGGTCACATTGAGGCCAAATATGCTCCGGTCGCCGCCGGATTCTGTCCAGTGTCCGCCTGCCTGGGCGGAAAGCTTGATGCGTATGCCAATGTTCGGGGTAATGCCAAGAGCCTGCGACCGTTCCATAACTGAATCCAGTTCGGAAGGAATCTCAATCACAAAGAAACATTTAAAACCCATCTTGACGGCGTACAGGCACAGGTCAATGAATTCGCTGTCTTTATACCCGTTGCAGATCAAGCAGGCTTCCTTGTCCCTCATTACGGAAAGGGCGGCGATCAGTTCG
>DOFA01000116.1 GCA_003532195.1 Clostridiales bacterium | reverse complement strand
GGCAGCGGCGGCTTCTATTATTTTAATTTAGAGACTCAGGCTTACGAGCCGTACCAGGTTTTACTGGTGCCAGCGGCGGCTTATTCAGTTCTGCCTCTGGACGAGAGCGTCAAGCTGCCGGACGGATATGAGGCAAAAGACCTGTTTCTCGACGGCGTCAGCCTGACCGCCTGGCAAAAAACATCCGGTTCCGGCTCGGGCGGAAACGGGGAAGACCAATATCTGCTTTATTTAATGGATAACCAGGGGAACAAGAAGTTCTATCTGTATAGCCTGTCCGGCAACTTGCTGGCTCCTTACGCGGCAGCCGGGACAGCCGAAACCAGCGTAACTCCGGAAATATCCGTGACTCCGGTGCCTGAGAATAATCCCGGTTTGGCGGCTGCGCTCAATACCTGGCAGCTGGCGGCCGCCGTACTGGGCATCCTTTGCCTTATCCTGACCGGACTGGTCGTCTGGCTGGCAATCCGCGCCCGGCGGGACCGGGGGCCGGGCGGGGCGGCAGATGCGAATCTCTACGAATATGATGATGAAGGCCGGTATGCCGCTTCCCTGGAATCGGACGAACAGGACGACGATCATCAGCCGCCGCTGAAAATACCGCCGATCCGCCGGGTGGATTAAATGGACTATAACCAGGCCCTGGAATATTGGTCGTCAACCCTGCGCTTTGGCATCCGCCCGGGGCTGCACCGGATGTACCGGCTGATGGAATTGCTCGATCATCCGGAAGCCCGGCTGCGCTGCATCCATATTGCCGGCACCAACGGCAAAGGCTCAGCCGCCAGTTATTGTTCGGCTATCCTGGCCGCCGCGGGCCGGCGGGTTGGTCTGTTCATATCGCCCCACCTGGTGCGCCTGACCGAGCGAATCCGGATTATCGAAGGGGTTGGCGGACTGCAAAGCTTGCTTGCCGATGAAACCGCCGGCGAGATCTCACCGGATGACTTTGCGGCGGAATTGTCCCGGGTGCGGGCAGCTGCCGAACAGATGCTGCAGGAGGGACTCGAGCAGCCCACGGAGTTCGAACTGGTGACGGCGACAGCATTTTGCCATTTCGCCGACCGCCAATGTACGGAGGTTGTTCTGGAAACCGGCCTGGGCGGCAGGCTGGATTCGACCAATATCATCAGCCGGCCGCTGGCTTCCATCATCACAGCCCTGGGTTATGATCACATGGATCGCCTGGGCAGCACTCTGGCGGAGATCGCCGGCGAGAAAGCCGGCATTATTAAAGCGGGCTGCCCGGTTTTTCTATACAATCCAGGCGACCTGCAGCTCCCGCCAGACGACGCCGCTGCCGCGGCCGAAGTGATTCGCTCCCGCTGTACGGAACTGGGCGCTTCGCTGCAGACCGTCAGTCTGGATGAATTAAAAATCCTGGAGTATGGCTGGGGGGGCCAGGCTTTCTCGGACCGCGTCAGCAATCTGACGCTGCGCACCAGCCTGCTTGGTGTTTTTCAACCCATGAATGCCGCTTTGGCTGCCCGCTGCTGCCAATACCTGCAGCTGGCGACTGATGAACAGATCCGCGAGGGCATTCGTTTAGCCCGCTGGCCGGGGCGCCTGGAAATCCTGCGCCGCGATCCGCCCATCCTGCTCGATGGCGCGCACAATCCCCAGTGCTGCCTGGCGCTGTCCGCGGCTCTGGCGCGCTTGCTGCCGGGGCAACCGGTTGTGTTCCTGACCGGAATGCTGCAGGACAAGGATTATCCGGAGATGCTGCGCATCATGCTGCAAACTAAGTTCTATCAGCCGGCCGCCCTGGTCTGCATGACGCCGGACAATCCGCGCGCCTTGCCGGCCGGCCTGCTGGCCGAAGCCGCCCGGAAAGCGGCAAGTCATTTGCCTGCCGGGGGCAAATCCGGTTATAATATCTTCGATGCGATTTATTGCACAGAAACGCCGGAATCCGGCGCCCTTTTGGCTTTGCAGCTGGCGAACCGGCAGAATATGGCTTTATGCGCGTTCGCTTCGCTTTATGCCGTGGGCACTTTGCGCCGGATACTGACTGTTCAGGAGGGAAAACCTTGGATTGGCAGCAACTGATCATCCAGTTTCAGCCGTTATACTTCAATGAAGTGATGATGTTCGCTCCGCCCCGCGAAATGGAGCAGGCTATCAATACATATAACCGTGCCATTTTCAATTTAAACCACGACAGTACCGACGTTGCCATGATCGCGCTGCGCAAACTCGTGGCGACCTATCCTATGTTCGCGCAGGCGAACCTGCTGCTGGGCTGCTGTCAGGCCCAGTCCGGCCAATATGAAGATGCTTTGGAACAATTTGCCCATGCCCGGCTGGCCGGATTGCCGGACGAGTGGCAGGACCAGGCGCAGCAGATGCAAACCGAGGCGGAAAACCAGCGCCGGCTGCGCAACCAGCTTTTAGCCGGCAGCAGTCCGGATAGTCGTACGTCGCAACAGCCGCCGGCAGCAGCGGCCGCCGGCCGGATCTCGCCGGACGCCTTTCTGGAGAAAAGCCGCCGCCGCGGCCGGGTGCGCATGGCCAGCGCGAAAGAACGCCAGGCGGTCATCCGCCAGGCCGAAAATCCGGAAAAAGAGGAGACAGTTGTCAAGGTCAGCCGGGAGCCGGTCGAATATCTGCGCCTGGCGCTGCCTATTCTTGCCGGCCTTGCGGCCGTGATTCTGCTGTTTTTTGCCATCTTCCGCTGGCTGCCGGGTTTG
This sequence comes from Clostridiales bacterium, assembly GCA_003532195.1. Lineage (GTDB taxonomy): Bacteria > Bacillota > Clostridia > Saccharofermentanales > UBA5734 > UBA8949. The sequence goes on along the minus strand of DOFA01000116.1, from coordinate 3,888 downwards.
GCCGATGGCATACGGCAGCGCCGTGAAGCTTCTGTGCGCCTGGAATGGCTCTTGGATCGCCTGGATACCCTGTCCGCCCAGGATCAGGCGGTAGATAGCCTTCTGGATGAGTATCAGGCTTTTGTCCAACCGTCGCCGATGCCGTCACCGAGCGCAACTGAGCCAGCCAATTCTGAACCGGCCGCTTCAACTGAACCGAACGTGACAGCCAGTGAGACGGCCATATCCGTTTCGCCGACGCCAACTGACCCGTCACAACCAACTGCCGCCACAACGGCTCCGACGGCGGCGCCGACCCCTGATCCGGCCAGCGTGGCTCTGCAGGATGCCAGCCGGCTTTATCTGCAGGCAGTGAACCTGCAATCCTCAGATCTGGCTGCCGCCGCCCAAAACCTGCTCGCCGCACGCGAACTTCTCGCCGGCATTCCGGGTGAAACCACGGCACCTGATCTGGCGGGGAATGCCGCCACGCTCAGACAGGATGTTGAATCCTTGATTACGGCCATTGCGCGGAACGCAGCTGAAGTGTTTCGGGTTCAGGGCATGGATCTTTTCAACCGGCAGGACTACTCGGCAGCGCTGCCATTATTCCTGACCGCTTATGAGCTGTATCCGAAAGCTTATGGTGGCGGCGTGGCTTATTATTGCGGCCGCTGTTATCAATTGCTGGGCGACTATGCCACGGCCAAGCCGTACTACGAATTTGTAATTGCCAATTTCGCCGGCCGGGATATAGCCGGCAGCGCCGCGGCCCGGCTGGAGCAAATGGGCTATTAGCCAGCCAAACTTAAGACAAGAATCTGGAGGAGACACAAGATGGAGTATATCAGCACCCGGGGCGGCCCCGAACGTTTTTCCGCAGCCATGGCCATCAAGCAGGGGATTGCGCCCGACGGCGGACTGCTGGTTCCGGAGACCATACCGCCGGTCAGCCTCGATGAGATTTGCGCGATGGCTGGCCGACCCTATGTCGACAGGGCGGTTCAGATTTTGTCCCTCTTCCTGACGGACTATTCCCGGGCGGAACTGTTTGAGTATGCCGCCGCGGCTTACAGCGAAGAACGTTTTGTTCCAGAACCGGCGCCGCTGGTGCAGCTAAACAAATACAACGACCGAGAATATATTCTTGAGCTCTGGCATGGCCCGACCGCCGCTTTCAAGGACATCGCGCTCCAGCTGCTGCCCCAGCTGCTGACGGCTGCGGTCCGCAAAACCGGGGAGACGGCGCGGATCTGTATTTTGGCCGCAACTTCGGGAGACACCGGCAAAGCTGCCCTGGAAGGGTTCCGCGATGTCGAAGGCACCTCGGTGGTCGTCTTTTATCCATCGCGCGGCGTCAGCGAAGCCCAGCGTCTGCAGATGGTCACCCAGGAAGGCGGCAATTGCCATGTCATCGCAGTCGACGGCTCATTCGACGACACGCAGAACGGCGTCAAAGCCATTTTCAGCGATCCGGAAGTTGCTGCCCGGCTGAAAGCGGCCAATATCCTGCTGTCATCGGCCAACTCGATCAACTGGGGCCGTCTGGCGCCGCAGGTCGTTTATTATTTCTCCGCCTATGCCGACCTGCTGCAGCAGCAGAAAATCGAACCGGGCGAAAAGATCAACCTGGTTGTACCCACCGGTAATTTCGGCAACATCCTGGCGGCCTGGTATGCCAGGGAAATGGGCTTGCCGGTCAATAAGCTGATTTGCGCGTCCAACCGCAACAAAGTCCTGTCCGACTTCATCCGCAACGGCCATTATGACCGTCGGCGCGAATTTTTCCGGACGAATTCGCCCTCAATGGACATATTAGTTTCCAGCAACCTGGAACGATTGCTGTTCGAGCTGACCGGAAGGCAAAGCAGCCAGATCAGCGGTTGGATGAACGAGCTGCACAGCAGCGGGCACTACCAGGTCGACCCGGCGACGCTGCGCAGCCTGCAGGAGGTTTTTGTCGGCGGCTTTGCCGATGAGATCGGCACGATGAAAACGATCAAGGAGACCTATGACCGCTGCGACCATCTGATCGATACGCACACGGCTGTCGGATTCAATGTTTACAGCCGCTATGCCGCCCGTTCCGGCGATGAAACAAAAACGATTTTCGTTTCGACCGCCAGCCCGTTCAAATTCAGCTCGGCTGTCGGCGATGCGATATTCGGCAGCGGGTACAGCCGCGGACGCAGCGAAGAACGGCTTCTGGATGAAATCGCCCAGGAAAGCGGCCTGGAGATCCCGGCCACCTTGCTGGATCTGGCCAAACGTCCGCTGAACCACTCGCTGGTCATCGACAAGAATGACATGAAAAAGACAGTGGAAGACCTGCTGATCCAGGATAGCTGACTGAAAGCTGGAGACCTTAGGCATTGTCAAGAAATAACTTGCTCTATTGACCGCCGATGCTGGCCAGTTTCAGGCCGGGATTGCGTTCCAGCGCCCAGTTGATCGCCCAGTCGGATTCGAACAGCAAAACCGGATTTTCATTTTTATCCATAACCAGCATGGTTGTGCTGGTCAGGCTCAGTTTTTTCGGATCCGGGTAACTGCCATCGGACGCCGGCTGGATCCAGCGCGCATAGCGGTAGTCCAGGCCGGTCTGGCGGATATCCACGCCATATTCCGCTTTCAGCCTGTATTCCAGGACATCGAACTGCAGGATGCCGACCACGCCGACGATGTAGGTTTCCGTGCCGATATCGGGCTGCTTGTAGACCTGGATCGCGCCCTCTTCGGCCAGCTGCTCGATTCCCTTGAGAAATTGCTTGCGCTTCATGGAATCCCTGGGGGAAATCCGGGCGAAGTTTTCCGGCGGAAAAACAGGAATGTCGTCAAAACGAAGCGTGCGGCAGCCCTGGACCAGCGAGTCGCCGATCAGGAAAATGCCGGGATCGAAGATGCCGATAATGTCGCCGGCATAAGCCTCCTCGATCAGGTTGCGCTCCTGGGCCATGAATTGCTGGGGCTGCGCCAGGCGGATCTGCTTGTTGGTCCGAACGTGCCGGACTTCGAGATTTTTTTCAAAACGGCCGGAACAGATGCGGATGAAAGCCATGCGGTCGCGGTGATCCGGATTCATGTTCGCCTGGATCTTGAAAACGAAACCGCTGAAGAAATCGGCATCCGGCGCGATATCGCCTTCACTGCTGTGGCGGGCGACCGGTGAGGGGGCCATGGCCAGAAATTCGTTCAGGAAAGGTTCGACACCGAAATTGTTGATCGCGCTGCCAAAGAAGACCGGCGTCAGCTGGCCGGCGCGGACCAGGTCCAGATCCAGTTCGTCGCCGGCGACATCCAGAAGCTCAATATCGGCCATCAGGCGCGCCTGGTAATCCGCGCCGATAATCTCCGCCAGATGCGGATCCTCGGCACTGGCGACCTTGACTTTGACCATGCTGGCGCCATGATCGCCCCTGCTGCTGTCGAACAGCTCCACCCGGTTGTATTTACGGTTGTAAACGCCTTGAAAATCGCCGTCGGTGCCGATCGGCCAGTTAACTGGGACGGTATGGATGCCGAGGACCTTTTCCAGTTCGTCCATCAGGTCGAAAGGATTCTTCGCCGCCCGGTCCATCTTATTGATGAAAGTGAAAATCGGGATGCCGCGCTGGCGGCAGACCGTGAAAAGCTTGATGGTCTGGGCTTCAACCCCTTTGGCGCCGTCGATCAGCATGACCGCGGAATCCGCCGCGCACAGGGTCCGGTAGGTGTCCTCGGAAAAATCCTGGTGGCCGGGGGTGTCAAGGATATTGATGCAAAAGCCGTTGTAATCAAACTGCATGACCGATGAAGTCACCGAGATGCCGCGCTGTTTCTCGATTTCCATCCAGTCGGAGGTCGCGTGGCGGTTGGCTTTGCGCGACTTGACCGCGCCGGCGAGATGAATGGCGCCGCCGTAAAGCAGCA
>DOFA01000055.1 GCA_003532195.1 Clostridiales bacterium | reverse complement strand
CGATGTACATCTCGCTATTACCCCAAAATGCCGTTGTCGCGAACGGCAGGCCGCGATACAGATTGATACAGTGATTTTGTATGATCAGATCCGGCGCGTACTTGCGGCACTCGGTAACCATCCGGATAAAAGCTTCGTCCTTTTCCTCACGCAGCGGACCGCAGCAGCCATCCAGTTTAAAGTGTTTAAAGTGATAGACCCGGCAAAGGTCGACCATCTGCTTGATGCGGGCTGCCTCTTCTTCCGGTGTGTCGCCAAATCCGTCCGGACCGCACCAGATTCCCAGCCGTGTTCCCATATTCGCGGCTTTTTGCACGATCGGGCCAAATCCGCCCGGGAATTGGCGTTTGGTTCGCTCTGAATCCAGATGGCCATAGAAACTGGCGCCATAACAGTCTAGAGCGCCTGTATCGAAAGTATAAATATCCAAAATAAAACCGTATTCGTCATGGAGCCACTGGAAAAAATCCAGATTAATCAGGGTCTGTCCAGCTGTCGCACCCTCCAGGCAGTTGTTATTCCAAGTAAAGTAGGTGGATAGCGATGGCGTTTGCTTGTTGACGCAGCCAGGCACTGGTTTGTCATGATTATTCATTGTTTTTCCTCCAGACCGATCCTACTACTGTAAAATTAAAACACGATCAAGCACTTGACGGGCTGGTCGGCTCCCCGGGCAAGGCTGTCAAAAACTGCCGGGGCTTCTTCCAGCGAAACCTGCCGGTCGACAATCGAGCTGGCGGCAATCTTGCCGCTGGAAATCATCGTGAGCGCCTGGGAAAAATCATCATCAGAATAACCGTAGGTTCCGGAAATGGAGAGTTCGCGGGTGACAACCTGCTGCATGTTCAGCTCGATCATCTTGGCTGAATTGCCGATCCAGACGCAATGCCCGCCCTTTTTCAGGCAGTCCAGCGCCTGGGATACTGTTGGCCCGATGCCGACCGCCTCAAAGGACAGGTCAATGCCTTTCCCTTCGGACAGGCTGGCAATTTGCCGGCTGAAATCATCATGAGCCGCATTCAGAGTCATACCGGCCCCCAAACGGCTGGCCAGGTTCAAGCGGTACTCGCTCCTGTCAGAGACAATAATCTGCCGGGCGCCTCTGGCGGCAAGCATCATCACCGTGAGCAGCCCAATCGTCCCGACCCCGGCAACGAAGACGGTTTTGCCTTTGACCTCCTGGGAATTCACAGCCCTGTAAGCTACAGCCAGCGGTTCGACAACCGCCGCCTGCGCGAAACTGACTTCTTCCGGCAATATCCTCACATGATGCTGGTCAACACAAAGATATTCCGTCATCGCCCCGTCTCTGGACATCGCCCCGAGACAGCTCTTATAGGCACATTGCGCTCTCCGCCCAGACCGGCAGTCCGCACATTCGCCGCAGGACAGCAAGGGTTGTACTGTAACACGCTGTCCCTTGATCAAATCCTGAACCTCGCTCCCGATACCTGAAAGTATTCCGGAAAATTCATGGCCCATGATAACCGGGGGCGTTCTTCTGCCGGTCTTTCCTGCATAGCCGTGGATATCCGAGCCGCAGATCCCGCAAGCCTTGACTTCGATCAGGACCTCGCCCGGTTTGGGAACAGGCTTTTTCCGTTCCTCAATTTCCAAATGAAAAGGTCCCTGGTAGACAAGTGCTTTCATTGCTTCATCCCCCTGGAAAATGCGTTTTAATTATCCGGCAAAGCGGTGCGGCGCAAGACCGGGCACCTGTGTTTTGATACAGAACAAACTTCCGGCGTCCGGCTGGCTGGCTTGCTGATCTTGATCCAGGCCGATCACGGCTGTGGTGATATAGAGGTCCGTTAAATCACATCCGCCAAAGGCACAGCAAGTGACGTTCTGGCAGGGAAGCATGATTTCCTCCAGCTTTTCCCCCGAAACCGGATTCCAGCAGGAAACTCGCCAGCCGGCCCAATGGGCGATCCACAGCCGGCCCTCGGCATCGATGGTCATGCCGTCCGGAATGCCGGATTCTTTGTGAAAATCGACCGCCACCCGCTGTTTGCCAATCTCACCGGCCTTTGGATCGTAATCGAAAGCCCTGACCTGCCGGGTCGGCGAATCGATAAAATACAGGGTTCTGCCGTCGCTTGACCAGGCCAATCCATTGGATATGGACACATTTTTCAGCAGCGCCTTGACGCTCCAATCCGGATTGACGCGAAACAGGGTGCCGGCCGGAGTCTTGTCGCCGTGCCCTTCATTTTCGTCCTGGGACATGGTTCCGGCAATAAAGCGGCCATTCGGGTCGCATTTCCCGTCGTTGAACCGATTGTTCGCCAGATCGGCGTCCGGGCGGCCGATCAATCTGGCAAAGGCGCCCCGTTCCGGATCAAAGGAATATATCCCTTGCTCCATGGCGCATACTAATCCGGACGATTCCCGCAAAGCCAGGCAGCCAATCGCCTGACCGGTTGACCATGTTTTTACAGAGCCGTCGGACGGATCAAACCGATGGATGTAGGGCCCAAGAATATCAATCCAGTAAAGATGGCCGGATCTTTCATCCCAGCAGGGCCCTTCGCCAAGTATTGACCGCATTCTGACTGCAACCTGAAGCATGATATCCCTCATCGGTGCTGATAGGTCGGCGCTGCCGGCCAAAATCCGCCTGTCATCTGAAGCTCGCTGCCGGTAACCTGACTGGACGCGTCGGACAGCAGATACAAAATCGCCTCAACATGGTCCTCAACCGTCTGCAGGCGGCCCATCGGCATGACCTCCCGGCCTATTTTGTCAAGCCATCCGGCTTCCCTGCCTTCCGCCTGGCGCAGGGCAAGCTCTCCGGGTGTCGGCACCCAGCCCATGGTCAGCCAATTGCACCGGATCTTGTCCCGGGCATAATTCATCGACAGGTGTTTGGTCAAGGTCAGCAGGGCGCCCTTGGCGCAGGCATAGGCGGCGCGATCGATTTCGCCGGCATAGGCATGGACGGATCCGGTGTTGACAATGGAGCCGCCCTGCCGGTCGAGCAAATACGGCAGAACATATTTGCAGCAAAAGAACGGGCCTTTCACATCAATGGCAAAGACATCATCAAAAAGCTCAGCGGTGGTTTCCATTAGTGTGGCGGCGGGCAGGATGCCGGCATAGTTGAACAATCCGTCGATGCCGCCATAGGCTTGGGCGGCTGTTTGCATCAGCTTTTCACAATCAGCCGGTTTTCTCAGGTCACCGGCCGCAAACTGGATCCTGGTTCTCTTCTCGGGCCCGCATTCCTTGATAATTTCTGCGGCCGCCTGTTCGTCCCGCCCGGCAAAAGTGACACAAGCCCCAGCCGAAACAGCAGCCAGAGCGACCCTGCGGCCAACGCCCTTGGTTCCCCCGGTTATGACAATCGATTTGCCTTCAAGTCTTTGCATAAGGCTGGCTCCTCCATTCATAACACGATCGCCTATATGGATCAGGCTTTTTCCCAGGCCGCACGGACAAAATCGACCGCCTGCCTGATGCCGGCCAGGCCTTGATTGCTGGCCTCTTCCAAACATAACCAGCCATCGAACCCGCTTCTCTTTAACCAGCTGAAAACCCCATGCAGCGGGACTGCGCCGGTGCCAATGGCTACAGGTGAAAAAGCCCCGACCTGCTTCATGTCAGAAACGTGGATAGTCTCGATCCGGTCATAGACGCGCGGCAGGATCTCCAGCGGGTCAAGCCCCAGTGAACTGACGTTGCCGATGTCGAAGTTCAGGCAAATTCCTGACCCCTTTAACCCGTCCAGGATAGCAAAGAAAATATCGATCGGATAGCTGAAGTCAACATATTGCCAGGCAGACGGCTTGGAGTGATTCTCATAAAGCAGTGTGACGCCGTTCGACCTGGCAGCGGCGGCAGCTTGCCAAAGGTTTTCCAGAGCGGTTGAGATTCCGTCACTTTGCGAGACCGACGGGTGAGCCTGCCCAGCCAGGACACGCAGATACCGGATGCCCATCTGGGAACACAGCGCGATGTCAGCCAGGCAGTAATCCAGTTCCCGGCGGCGCTGCGCCGGATCGGGATGGGTGAAGTCCGGATAGGTCGTGGCCATGACAGCCGGCAGGATGCTGAATGCCTGCTTGAGCTGCGCCAGATATGCCGGCGTATGATTCTTGATCATGACGATACTGAGGTCGAATCCATCCAGGCCAATCCCGGCTGCTTCCCTGATCCAGTCTTCAAGGCTCATGGCGCCGCTGGAAATTTTCGCAAAAAGTGATACAGGCAAACAGCTGATATTCATCTTCTTCTCACCACCTGGAACGTTTGCGGAATAATTCCTGCCTTCAAATCAGCAACTACCCTTGCAATATAGCAAGCCCAGAGGTATAAAACAAGATAAGAATGTTTATAAAACTGCGATTTTGTACAGAAAGCTGGTATGATCATGCTTCTGGATGTGAGTGACAGCAAATTAAAAGAGGTCATGATAGCATTCTACACCTTGACCCATATCCGGATTGCCATCATCAACACGGATTACCATGAAATCATCGGTTATCCGGAAAGTTTTTCCGAATTTTGTATCTACATGCGGCAGAACAAACCCAGTTGCCTGGCATGCGAACAAAGCGATGTGCAAGGTTTTGAGCAATGCAAAAGAAACGGCGGCAACATTAACATCTATAAATGCCACGCCGGCCTGACCGAAGCCGCTTATCCGCTTAAACAAGATGGAAACATCATCGGGTACATCATGTTCGGCCAGGTCACGGATATCAAAGACCGGCAGGTTTTCCAAAACAGCGTGCTCTCCCTTTGCCGCGGTTATGCTGTCGACCAGTCAAAGCTCAAAAAAGCGCTGCGCAAACAGGTTTACAAAAGCGAAGAGGAATTAATCGCCGCCGCTGTCTTTTTCGAAGCCTGCATCCTCTATATTCTGCAAAAACAGCTCATATCCTCTCATTCCGAAGGACTTGTCAGGCGGATGGACCAGTATATTAAGGCGAATCTGGACCGTCCGCTGACAGCCCATGATCTGGCCAGGGAATTGCTGGTCAGCAGAACCCAGCTCTATAACCTGGTGCGAAAATATCTGGGTGTCGGAATCGCCGAGCATGTCATGGATATACGCATGAATAAAGCGGTCGAACTGATCACAAAAACCAGCCTTCCCTTTGCGGAAATCGCCGAACTGGTCGGTTTTTCCGATTATAACTACTTCCGGCGCACCTTTCATAGCTCCAAAGGGCTCTCATTACGGGAGTTCAGGGCGCAATACGCTAACAAAGAACCTCCGGCGATCTAACACTGAAATAATCCTTCCCTGCCTGATAGATCGCCAGGATGTTTTCCGGCGGCACATCAGGCTGGATGTTGTGCGCCGGCGCCAGCACATAGCCGCCGCGATCGGAAATGGCGTCCAGCACCTGGCCGACATGCTGTTTGACCTCGGCGGCGGTGCCCCCGGGCAGGATACTCTGGGTGTCGATGCCGCCCCAGAAAGTGATCTGACCGCCGTAAGCCTGCTTCAGCCTGGCCGGCTCCATGTCCCGGGCGCCGGGCTGGATCGGGTTGAGGATGTCCACACCGGCGGCGATCAGCTGCGGAATCAGCGCAAACACCGAACCGCAGGTATGGTGGAAGAAAGCGGCCTGGGTAAACTTCCGCGTATGGCGGATCCGCTCTTGATAATAGGGCGCCACCAACTCGCGGAACATGTCCGGGGAGATGAACGGCCCGGTCTGGGTGCCGAAATCGTCGCCGCTGGTGGTCAGGTGAATGTAGTCGCCCAGCGCGCCATAATAAATTTCAATGACCTGCTTCTGATAAGCGAGGATTTTATCGAAGAACTTGAGTACAAACTCCGGTTCCAGCGCCATTTTCATGAGAAATGTGTCAAAGCCGCACATCCAGCAGCCGAGTTCCATCACGCCATAGAAGGGGTGTTCGGCGCAGACGACATAATCCGTCTTCTGGCAGAGCCGTTTGGCCTGTTCGCGATAGCCATCGATCAGCCGACGGTCGATTTTTCCCGGCTCGGGCCAGGGAAAGGTATCCAGATCCTCCAGGCCCGCGTCCTTGAGTGGCGAGTGTTTAATTTCCCAGTACAGCCCGGTGAAAACCCGGGTGACGCCCCAGCAGTCTGTGTATTCGCCGGCTGACCTGCGGCCGGCCAGCGGGCTTTCCGGCTCCAGAATATCTCCCACGCGCCGGAAGTCGATATCCAGATATTTGAGAATCCGTTCGTCAAATTTGCTGTAACCGCTGTCGTCGCTGCCGGCAAAACCCAGCAGCTGTTTAAGCTTTTCCGTCAAGGAAGCGTGTTCGATGCCGGTCAGCGATGTGCCGGCGAGGTCAAAAGGCACGCGGTCCGCCGCCTGGTGATTAATTGTAGCAGCAAATCTTTCACGATAATTCATCGGTTATCTTCCTTATCTGCCGTTTGGTGCTGGTCTTATTATACCTGATATGTTTTGACAGGCAAAATACTTGTTTTGCCGCCTGTTCTTCATTATAATGACTAAGGCATGGTCAAAAAATTAGTAGGTCTCTTTCCCGAAGGATTGACGAATCTGGTCAATCCGGGAGGGAAAGCCGTAGAGCAAGTTATTTTTTAACCATGCCGGCATCGTGTCAAAAAATTAGTTGGTCTCTTTCCCGAAGGATTGACGAATCTGGTCAAGCCGGAGGGAAAGCCGTAGAGCAAATTATTATTTGACCATGCTGGCATCACATCAAAGAATAACGCGATACAGCCAGACTTTGCATAATTCATCTATTCAAAAGCAGGAGACGGCTATCATGAAAAATAAGAATTATCCCTTGTATGAAACAACGGTTATGAAGGATTTCCGGGATATGACAGAAAACGTGGCCCGCAAGTTCCCGGACCGGATCGCGATCTCGTATAAAAAGAATCCGCACGATAAGGAAACAGTCGGCGTCACCTATGTAGCAGCACGCGACTTTGTCCGCAATCTGGGAACCGGTCTGATCGCCCTGGGCTGCCGGGACCAGCATATTGCCCTGATCGGCGAATGCTCTTTTGAATGGATTTGCTCCTATTATGCCTTGATGGCGGTTGGCGCGGTCGTCGTGCCGATCGACAAGGACCTGCCGGCAGATGACATCGCCGATATTCTCAATGCGGCGGCCTGTGAAACGGTCATTTACAGTGCGGTTATTGAAGCCAAAATTGAAGGTATCAAGGGCAAGGTGCCGTCCCTGCAAACGCGCCTTGGCATGGGAGAGCCGAAAGCCGGCGGCGCTTTACGGCTGGCCGATGTTGCCGCAAAAGGCGGCGAGCTCTTCGAAAATGGCGACAATTCCTATTATAGCTACGAAATCGATGCCGACCGTCTGGCCACCATTGTCTTCACATCCGGAACCACCGGCAAGGGCAAAGGCGTCATGCTGTCGCAGAACAACATTCTCCTGGACATGACCAACGGCATGTACAATTTTGCGATATCGCCTAAAACGATCAATTTTCTGCCCCCGCACCATACATTTGGTTCCACGGTTATTTTCGTCGGGCATTATTCCCAGGGGTCGACGATTTATATTTCCAGCGGCTTAAGGTATATCGCCCAGGAAATCAAAGATCAGCAGCCGACCCACCTGGTCCTGGTGCCGTTGTTCCTGGAAAAATTGAGCGCTAAGATCTGGGCATCGGCGGAAGAAAGCGGCAAGGTGAAAATCCTGCGCCTGATGATCAAGGTCAGCAACGGCTTGCGCAAGGTGGACATCGATCTGCGCCGCCAGCTATTCAAGAGCATCCTCGTCCAGCTGGGCGGCAAGCTGGAAATGGTCATCAGCGGCGGCGCGGCCTTGAAGCAGGACATTATCGATACCTTCGACGCCATCGGCATTACCGTGCTCAACGGCTACGGCATTACGGAATGCGCACCGCTGGTTTCCTGCAACCGCAACAAGTATCAGAAACGCGGCAGCGTCGGCCTGCCGATCATCGATGAGCAGGTCAAGATCAAGGATCCGGACGCCAACGGCGAGGGCGAGATCTGCGTCAAAGGCCCCAATGTCATGCTTGGATACTATAATGACCCACAGGCCACCGCCGAGGCGTTCGACGAGGAAGGATATTTCAGAACCGGCGACTTCGGCAAACTGGACGCAGACGGTTGGATCTATATCACCGGTCGGCTGAAAAACCTGATCATCCTTAGCAACGGCAAAAATGTCTATCCTGAGGAAATCGAAGCTAAAATTTCGCAAATCCCCGGCGTCGAGGAAGTTGTGGTTTATGCCGGCGAAAGCCGTTCGCAGAAGAACAAGGAAGTCATCGTTGCCGAAATCTTCCCGTCCCTGGATGGATTGGCGGCCCTGGGTATCCAGAACGCGCAGGCTTATTTCGACAGCGAGATCAAAAAACTCAACAGCAGGATGGTTATATACAAGGCGGTGAACCTGGTCAAAATACGGGGCGAAGAATTCTCGAAAAACACCTCGAAGAAGATCCTGCGCTTCTGTATCGACAAGAGTATCGACTGAATGGATTGGATAGAAGTTCCGCTTGTTTTATTGCCGCCTTTGGTGCTTTGGGGACTGGGCTACCTGATCCGGTTCAAAAAGTGCATGGGTCTGCTATCGAAAATATTTTGCGCAGTCATTTTCGAATGACAGATATAAGCCCGGTGATGCTCTATCTGGATAGCAGCCAAACCTGTTTCATCTATCTGAAAACACCCTCACAGGTCATTTACATGAATCTGGCATCGCCCGAGCTGACCCGGCAATTGTTGGATGACCTGAAAACCAGGATAACGCCATAACCAATTCTGTTATGTTGCTCAGCGGCTACTAATATTGTCCGCTTAAAATCAACTTGATGTTCATCCATATATTTTTAAAATGTTATAGAAAAGTTGATCAGCGACTGGATGCTCTCCGAGGCATTCGGCAATTCTAAATGAATTCAGGACCAGGCGACCAGCGCCAAGCCGATATTCACACAGCGTCAAACCTAGCTCCGGGGTATCCAGACGGTAGGTCATGCCTAGCCCGGCACAGGCACAGATTGTTGAATCCGGCGTCTTCAGTTCGCACAGAAAATATTCTGGGTATACGTCGGCAAATAGTTCCAGATCGACTATGCCTTTCTCGCCAATACCGTCAAACAAGGGATGTCTTTTAAACAGGTTGTCAACATGATAAAGCCAGTTGCGCACGTATCTCCTTCTTCCCTTGACGGCAAATGGCAAAAATGAGTTGTCTCTCCACTCACTGAAATGGGGTGAAGCAGTTTGCTTTTCGCCAAATGCGCATGGATTCAAGAACACTACACTGGCGCCATCTGATGCCAGTTTATAGAGCTTTTCAAAATTATCTTGTATTTTTTCCGATTCATCGGGCGCGCCAACGACAACCAGGTGAACATCGCTGCACCGCCTGAAATCGGTCACGGAATTGAACTGCTCCTTTAACATTTTCGAGGTGCGCAAATTCAGACCCCAGACCGCAACTGCTTCCGACAGAGGAACATGGCATTGGGGTTTAAGCACGGTAAATCTGACTCGTCCTCCCGCCGGCGAAGCAACGTATAGCAATGTCGCAGCAAAAGTATATTCACCCGCAGGTAGAACGACTTGCTCTTTTAGCACAGAGACCGCCAGTGGCGGCAGACCGCCATAACCATTATCTGGCAGCAAAATTTTCAGGTGTTTTTCCCAGGCGATACCTTGCGCGCCAAACAATTTGAAGCACGCTTCATATTCGCCGGGAGCGAGAACATCCTCATTACATAACACCGCTTCGATTTCAAAAGGCTGTTCAGCATAAACACATCGATCGCAGAATAGCGCCCAGCGCAATTTCTGCAAGCATTCGCGAATGGTTGAGGGCATCCCGGACATATCCTCATGTGCGCCAAGTTTCAGACCCTCCTGGCCGCTGGAAAAGCTGGTCAAACTATATCCGCACACCATCGGATTGGCGCGGATTAAATCGAACGATAGCTGCCGCTGACGCGCACAGCGCTGGATAGAATCAAGCAGGAAATCCTCCGGGAACGGATATACGCCGCCAAAGCCATACTCATCCCAGAAAGCCTGGAAGGCATCGATGAAAGCCTTCCAATTGCGCATTTGCGGGTGGTCAGGACTTTCACCGTCACACAATGCCTGCAGGTAAATCTTGATGAGATCAGGCTGGCAGCCAAGCCCATATTCGGAGATAAATACCGGTTTTGTATCTTGCCCGATCGTACGCAGCATCGTCTGCATTTTTTTAGATACTGGTACAGTTGGGTACAGATGCACATCGCCGGTATCTTTAAAATACCCGTCCATGTGATATTCATACTTATCGGTATGACATTCCTGATAATCCGCTGCCTCATCGCCCCACAAGTATTCCCATACACACGAACCCGGATTGGCAACACTGCCAATGCCTGGCCGGCCGTCCCAGCGGCCGCTCGACAGCAGCACGACTCGCGTTTCATCTAGTTCGCGCAGTCGTGGCAGGTAGTTTACAGCTTCATAGAAGACTTTCTCCGCTGGTCTGTCCGGATAGTAAAGCGCAGCATTAGGACCCAGCTGCTCGTTAAAGAGTCCCCAAATCACGATACATGGGTGGTTGCGGTCACGCAGCAGCATGTTATCGTTATAGGCCCGAAAATGCTCGGGCATTGCGGGGTAATCCCACATAGCCCACGAGCACATGCACTCGCTGTAGATCATGAGTCCCAATTCATCACACAAGTCGAGCACTTCACGTGGCGGCATTTTCGCTAGAAAGCGCAGCATATTGAAGCCCATCGCTTTCGCGCGATACATATCAGACAGTGCAGTCTCCGAATGGGCGCTTTTGATAAAGATTCTCTGGCCATTCAGAAAGAAAAAACCCTTAACCACTCGGAAATCGCGGAAGCCAAAGCGAATCATCTTTTCGGACACGCCGAATTGTGATGTTAATGTAATGATCGCAGAATACAGTTGTGGCATATCTGGACTCCACAGCTCATAATCCGGTACCGTTACCTGAAGTTCAATCTCCCTGTCGTTTTGAGATAGGTCTATTTGAGCCAATTGATCTACAAGCGTACACCCATTAACTTGTCTCATTATGCGGATACCAAGACTGCCTGAAATCTGGTGCTCTGGAACACCTGATTCTTCTGTCGAACCAACAGCGTAGTTCTGAAATCTGATCTTCGCGCTCAACTCTCCAGTCTGCCAGTCCGGAAGCAGGTGGCAATCCGTAATGCGCACGCAGGGTACGATGTTAAG
>DOFA01000278.1 GCA_003532195.1 Clostridiales bacterium | reverse complement strand
AGACCGCACCGCTGGTCGTCCTCGGTATCCCAACCTTGATCATGAAAATCCCTGCCAGTTTGTTTGATGACTTCACAGCATTGCCAATCCAGATCTACTACTGGACACTGGACACCGTGCTGACACCGGAATACGCAAATCTGGCAGCTTCTACAATCATCGTCCTGATGACTTTACTGTTCATATTAAACTCGGTTGCTATTGTCATTCGCAACAAGTTTTCACATAAATATTGAGGAGAATAGAATTGGAAACCATAACATCCGACATTCAAGAACAATTGGCCGATCTGCCGTATGAGTCTGTTTTCGAAATCAACGGGCTAAATCTCTGGTACGGAGATCACCAGGCATTGAGAGACGTCAACCTGTTGATCCCAAAGAACCAAATAACAGCTGTTATCGGACCGTCCGGCTGCGGGAAGTCAACATTCATTAAAACCTTGAACCGAATGGTCGAGGTCATACCTGGCGTCCGGACAACGGGGGATATCCTGTATCACGGCCTGAATATCCTTGCCCCATCTGTGCGGGTCGAGTCTTTGCGGACACAAATCGGCATGGTTTTCCAAAAACCGAATCCATTCCCCAAGTCGATCCTGGGCAATGTGTTATATGGGCCCAAACGACAGGGCATCCATGATAAAAGACAATTGATGGAGATCGCTGAAAGAAGCCTGATCGATGCGGCGCTTTGGGATGAAGTCAAAGATCGGCTGCACATGAACGCATACGGACTTTCCGGCGGACAGCAGCAGCGCCTGTGCATCGCCCGCTGCCTGGCTTTACAGCCAGATGTGCTTCTGCTCGATGAACCAACCGCATCCCTCGATCCAATCGCATCTTTTAAAATCGAAAATCTGATTGGCACGCTGAAAGAGCATTACAGCATCCTCATCGTGACCCATTCGATGCAGCAGGCCAGCCGCATATCAGACAGGACCGCGTTTTTTCTCAGCGGCGAGGTCATTGAATACGATAACACTGCAAAGATATTCTCGAATCCGCATGACCGTAGAACGGACGATTATATATCGGGCCGTTTTGGCTAACTGAATTTGGAAGCCGGTTCGAGGCAGCATTTTGCCAGGCTCAGGGCGGCGATGATTTTACCTAAGCAAAACAATAATATTACCAAACCCGGCTAGTTCGATTTTCCCTTCATTGTTATACTCAACATAAAGAAGGTGGATTGTTTGAGGATGAAGAGCATAGCTCAGTGGTTCCATCGATTCTGGTCAGGCCGGAAAAATCGAAGAAAGCCGCTATGGATGAATGCTCTCAAGTAGTGGTGAAGCTCTTGCAAGCAAAGCTTGGCGGTATCAGACAAGCAACCATAAAGGTTATGGTCTTGATTGCGGAGAAACCCAAATTGGCAATATCAAGGTGATTAAACCAATTATTTGCAGCATCCTCAATGAACCACATTCTTTGTTTCGCAAACAGTTGCCTTGATGCTGGTCGTCAGCGTTAAAGGCGGTTAGATTTAATTATTACTCGTTGACGCTGGAAGCGACCCCGGCCAATACTATCACCTAAAAGCATCATCATAAGCTAGCTCCAAGAATAATAAAAACCGCTATGGACGCAGAGCCCCAGCGGTTTCTTCTTGATTGGTTACCTGCGGTAACCGTTGGCTGCCGAACTAGGATTTGAACCCAGACAGACTGATCCAGAGTCAGTTGTGCTACCATTACACAATTCGGCAATTTTTGAATGTTGGCTGTTTAGCCAGCAGGAGAAATATTACCATAAAGTATGCTTGGATGCAAGCTTTTTGCCGGCGCGATGATAGCGCCAGAGGCTGATGGCCTGGTAGGTCAAGATCGCCAGCAGGATGCCGGCTCCGTCGACCAGCAGGTCGATCCACTGGCTGGCGCGGCCGGGGACCAGCGCCTGGTGCATTTCGTCGGTGGCGGCATAGATGATGCTGATCAGGAGGGCGAGAATCATGTTGCGGATGTCCTGGACTTTGCTGCGGGTTAATGCCCAGCTGACCAGGATGGCCAGAATGTAGAAGCTGGCGCCGTGGGCGCAGGTGCGGATGACCGATTGCCAGATGGCGATGCGCTCGTTGGTTTCTGCGAGCCGGAGCAGGCGGATCAGTCCAACGGTCACCCAGCGGCTCAGGCGGCCGGATTCATTGCCGTTCTGACCGGACAGAAAAAAGATCAGGGCCATCCAGACCAGGACCGGCAGCCAGGACAGGATGGCGGCGGTCAGCTGCCGGCGGCGGCTGTTATTCTCCAGATACATGGTCAGGACCGGCCCTGGGGCATGTCCGGCTGGTGCACCAGCGGCTGCAGATACCCCAGCTCTTCCATTTTCATCCGGACCTGGCCGATGTCTTCCCACAGCTTGCCGCGCTCCAGGTTGTTGCGCAGGATGTACGCCGGATGGAAGGTCGGCATGATCAGATAGCCGTTCTTCTCGATCCATTGGCCGCGGATTTTGCTGATGCCGTCGCTATTGCCGGTAAAGTACTTGTAGGCTGTGGCGCCAAGCAGGACAATGATGCGCGGGTGAACCAGGCGGAATTGCCTGGCCAGAAGAGGTTTACAGGCTTTCGCTTCTTCGGGCGTCGGAACCCGGTTCTGCGGCG
Organism: Clostridiales bacterium; assembly: GCA_003532195.1. GTDB lineage: Bacteria > Bacillota > Clostridia > Saccharofermentanales > UBA5734 > UBA8949. The sequence goes on along the minus strand of DOFA01000278.1, from coordinate 11,990 downwards.
GCCGGCATTTGACGATGTTGCAGATATGGAAATAGTCCGGTTCAAGGCCGCTGGCGGTCAGCAACAGGTCGAGCAAGCGGCCGGCTGCGCCGATAAAGGGGATGCCGTGCTCATCTTCTTCAGCACCCGGCCCCTCGCCGATGAACATCAAGGGGGCTTGCTCGGCGCCGCGCCAAATCACAACGTTGCGGCGGCTTTCGCTCAGCGGGCAGTTGCGGCATTGCTGGCATTCCCGGACAAATTGCTTCCAGTTGGCGGATGTGCTGCTGCTTTCATTCATAATTTAGCCTCCTGTGCTGTCCGGCAGCAGGGTGGTGCCGGCAGCCTGAACAGACCTATTTTATCACAGCCGCCGCTGCTTTGTCTGTCCGGCAGACTCAGGGCAGGCAAATTCGGCGAACTCAAATATTCAGGAGAACCCGGAATGATGCGCCTTCGCCGGGGCGGCTGGCAACCTTGACCGTGCCGCCGTATAGCTGGGCAATATGCTTGACGATGGAAAGGCCCAGCCCGGTGCCGCCGAGTTCACGCGACCGGCTGGCGTCCACGCGGTAGAAGCGCTCAAAAATCCGATCCTGGTGTTCCGGAGAGATGCCGGGTCCGGTGTCGCGGACTTCCAGGCAAACCTGGCTGTCACCCTGACGCCGGGCGCTGACATAGACTTTGCCGCCCTCGTTATTGTATTTAACCGCGTTGTCCAGCAGATTGATCAGAACCTGTTTGATGCGGTAAGGGTTGGCAAAGACTGGCAGCGGTTCTTCATTATCTTCAACAATCAGACTGATCTTTTTGCTGGTAGCTGCCTCGTCGAGCAGAACCGCGGCGTCGTCAATCAGGGCGTGCAGGTCGAAATTCTCGCGGTCCGGGTCAGCCTGGAGATTTTCGATCTCGGAAAGGATGAGAATATCGCTGATCAGTTTGTGCAGCCGTTCGGCTTCGATGTCGATGATCTCGAGGAAACGGCCGGNNTCGATGAAGCCGCGGATGGAAGTCAGGGGTGTGCGCAGCTCGTGCGTGACATTGGCGACAAAATCGCTGCGCATTTTCTGCAGCCGCAGCGCGGCGCTGATATCATGGAAAGTCAGGATGACCCCTTTTGAGCCGGCTGCCCGAATCGCGGAGGCCGTGACATGATAAGTGATTTCGCCGCGGTCGGTCTGGATCGGGCATTCGGCGGAAACCGGCTTTTCTGCTGTCAGAGCTTTGCCAACCAGCTGGTCGGCTGTCTGGCTGTGCGTAATCAGGAAGAGCGGGAAAACGGCTTGGGCCGGATTCAAGTCACGGCCGAAGGCTTCGCGGGATGCCCGGTTGAGATAGGTAACGGCGGTAGATACGGAGACTACCATCAGCGGATCGGTCATGGTATTAAAGATGACGTCCAGCCGTTCGTTTTTGTCTTCCAGATCCTGAACGACGGTTTGCAGGCGTTCGGCCATCGCATTGAAGGCTTGCGACAGCGCNNGGACCTGGTAATCGCCGGCTGACATGGCCAGGGCGGCTTTTTCCAGATCCAGCAGCGGCCGGGTGATCAGGCGCGTGGCAATAAAGCCAATTAGAATCAGCAGAAACAGGGCTCCGCCAAGAATGATCAGGATCGTAAACAGGATTCGGTTGAGCCCAGCCCGGTATAACTGGAGCGACATCGAGGTGCGGATGACCATATCCTGATCCGCGTCATAGAGGGCGATATAGAGCATATCTTCCTGCAGGGTCGCGCTGTGCCGGATCGCCGTGCCGACCGCCTGGTTCTGGAAAGCATAATGGATCTCCGGCCGGAACAGATGGTTTTCCATCTGCTCCTGGTCCGCTGCATTGTCAAACAAGACATCCCCCTGGCGGTTGATAATCGTAACACGGATGACAAATCCTTCATCGGTGTAAATCTGTGCGGTCCGTTCGCTGGACTGAGCTGGGGTGCGGCCATCCCGGATGTCCATCTGGATCATGCGGGCGGCGGTCAGCAGATAATTGCGGTTGAATTGGTCATTGAACGAACTGATNNTTAAAATCGCAATCACCAGAACCGATATGATCAATATTGAGATCCTCTTCAGCATATCCTGCCCTCCTGTAGCGCCGGATCCATAAAGTCCAAGCCGGATCAGGCCTGATCTGTCCAGCGGTAGCCGCGGCCGCGCACGGTTTCGATAAAAACCGGTTCGGCAGCGTTATCTTCCAGTTTGCGGCGCAGCTGGCGGACATGCACATCGACAGTCCGGGTTTCGCCGCTATAATCATAACCCCACACCCGGTTCAGCAATTCATCGCGGCTGAAGGCCACGCCGCGGTGAATCATCAGATACTTGAGCAATTCAAATTCCCGATTGGTCATTTCAATTTCCCGCTCACCCTTATAGACCCGGTGCCGGATGTCGTCAAGCATTATGCCGCCGCAGGCGATCTGGCCGGACTGGCTGCCGTTATCCAGAGCGGGCGCCGCCGCGGGCCTGGATTCATTTTCCGCAGCCGGCTGTGAAAGGTTCGTTTTACGATGCCTGCGGATCAGCGCGTGGACGCGGGCCAGCAGCTCGCGCATGCCAAACGGCTTGGTCAGGTAGTCTTCCGCTCCGGCATCCAATCCGCGAACTTTATCGCTCTCGGCGCCGCGGGCTGTCAGCATCAGGATCGGCGTCCATTCGTAAGCCGGATCCCGGCGCAGCTGGGCACAGATGTCGAATCCGCTTATGCCAGGAAGCATCAGATCGAGAATAAACAGGTCAGGCGGCGGCAAATTCGGCAAAGCCCGAAACAAGGCTTGACCATCGCGAAAGCCCTTGACCTCATAGCCGCCGTTTTTCAGATTATATTCCAGCAATTCGGCAATCGTTGAATCGTCTTCCACCAACAGGATCGCGGCGTTGCCCATGCGGCCTCCTCTGCATCCTTTGCAGTCATTGCGGTCATTGCGGCTTTTGCGGCCTTTGCTGTCTGCTCAGCCATTGTGGCCGACACGCCGGCCTTTGACGTAATAGAGTACCCACTCGGCGACATTCTGGGCATGGTCGGCGATCCGCTCGACGTATTTGCAGATCTGCAGCATTTCGACGAGTTGGCCGACATTGGCCGGATCAACGGTCATCAGATGAACCAAATAGGTCTTGAGTCGATTATACAACTCATCGACTTTGACATCCATACCCACGACAGCAAGCGCCTGTTCTTCGCTGCGCGATACATAGGAATCGAGGGAGCCGCGCAGCATGTTCTGGGCCAGGCCGGTCATGGTAACGATGTCGTGCGGAACCGCGATCCGTTCGGAATTCTTGCAGATCTCGAGAATCCGCTCGCTGATGTCACTGGCATGATCAGCAATCCGTTCCAGGTCAGTGATCAGCTTCAAGGTCGAGGTAACATCGCGCAGGTCACTGGCCACCGGTTGCTGGCGCGCGATGATTGCCACGCAGTGGTGGTCGATCGTCCGCTCCATCTCATCGACGATGTCATCCTGCTCGATCACCTGCCTGGCCTTTGCTTCATCCATGTCCACCAGGGCGCGGATCGCCTCGCTGATCGCGTTTTCGACGGTCGCACCCATCCGGATGATTTCCTGATGGAGTAAGGTCATTTCTTTCTGATATTCAATCCGTGTCACCATGCCTCTTCCTTTCTGGCGATCAGCCAAAGCGCCCGGAAACATATTCTTCGGTTTTACTGTTCCGGGGATTATTGAAGATTTCTTCCGTTCGATTATACTCCAGAATCTCGCCCAGCAAAAAGAAAGCCGTCCGATCGCTGATCCGCGCAGCCTGCTGCATGTTATGCGTGACGATGATAATCGTGTATTTGTTTTTCAGCTCGCTCATCAGATCCTCAATTTTCAATGTGGAAAGCGGATCCAGGGCGCTGGTGGATTCGTCCATCAAAAGGATCTCCGGTCCGACCGCCAGGGCGCGGGCGATGCACAGCCGCTGCTGCTGGCCTCCGGATAAACCGAGCGCGTTCCGGTGCAGCCGGTCTTTTACCTCTCCCCAGAGAGCAGCGCCAACTAGGCTGCGCTCGACAATTTCATCCAGTTCGCCGCGTTTTCGGATCCCATGAATGCGCGGCCCGTAAGCAATATTGTCATAAACCGACAGGGGAAAGGGATTGGGTTTCTGAAACACCATGCCGACTTTTTTGCGCAACAGCGTGAAATCGGTTTGCGGCGCATAGATGTCTTCGTCATCAATCAGGACCTGGCCGGTGATCTTGACGCCCGGCACCAGATCGTTCATTCGATTCAAAGTTTTCAGGAAAGTGGATTTACCGCAGCCGGAAGGGCCGATGCAGGCGGTGATCTGCCGGGAAGGCATATCCAGGCTGATCTCTTTCAAGGCTTGAAAATTGCCGTACCAGAGGTTCAGGTGTTCCGTTCGTATCTGGGATTCCGATAATATCTCTTGTTCGCGCACAGCTTCAGACGCTCCTTTTCCTGGTCAGGAATTTAGCTAGGCGATTCAGGACAAAAACAACGATTATGAGGATAGATCCCGTGGCTAAGGTTTGGTCGGGCGATTCGCCAACGCTGCGCCCCATAAACAGAATAGCCGCCGTAATGATCCCCTGTTTGGCGCAAGACAGGATGATGCCAATGATCAACAGCAGAATGAACAGCGCAGCAAAATCCAGCGTCGCTTTGACCTGCAGCTGGCTGACTCCCAGGGCGGCGAAACCAGCCAGAGCAACTCCTTGGCTCCGGTGCAGCCAGAACGCCAGAAAACTGGCGGCCAAGAAAAGGCCAGCCAGAGCAAGGCGAAAGATTTGTTTGGACATGCTTTGTTTTATCATGAGGCCCCTTATAGCTGTTATCTTAACCGATCAAACGCAAGTGTTATCCCGAATAATTCCCTTGTAATAAATCCTCCTTGTTCGCTCGCCATTAATCTTTTCATAATTCAAGCTTAACAGGCAATTTTTATCTTTGGATGAGTCGCAGGTAAAATGGATGTAAAATCAAAAAGAAAAATCCGGATCTGTACCGGATTCCAGGATCATGAATGGCGTCAGGAGGTCATTTGAGGACAACAACCGTAATGCCGTCATTTTGACGGCCCCAGTCCGGATCTTGCCGGAAAGTCGGAGCCAGGGAAATGATTTTCCGGCCGCTGTTCTCGAAAGGCCCAAAACTCTCGCCCGGACAGAAGGCCTTGACCTTGCCGCATTTCATCTGCTCGCACAAGTATTGGTGCGTCGCCTGCCGGATCGAACCGCCCTCGCCGGTAGATCCGTACCCATGGATAATTTTAACCGTCTGAACGCCGATCCGGCGCAACGTGGATAATTCCAGCCGCAACCTGATCATGGCTGACTCCACTTTGGGATAGCCATTCTCCAGATTGATCAAAGTCGCTGTCATCTAATATCACTTCCTGTTCCGGTAAAACCGTGCCCTTTTATTGTATCATTAAAATGACCCGACTGACAAACGAAATCCGTAAAGATATAATGAAGAATATCATTTTTCCGCCCCGCAGGGCGGGTTGCCCTTTCACCTGAAGGAGGATGGCCATGCGACTGGACCGTTATTTAGCCAATGCCGGGCAGGGATCGCGCAGCAAAGTCAGGGAATTGATCCGCCAGGGTTCAGTCTGCGTTGACGGCTCCGTTATCCGGGATAGCGGTCATATCCTCCAGGAAGACTCATCCGGAAATCCGCGCGGCATGATCACCATCGGCGGGCAGACGGTTCTATTGCGCCGCCAGATTCACCTGATGCTCCACAAGCCCGCCGGGCTGGTCACGGCGATGGATGATCCGCGGCTGCCCACCATTGCCGGACTGATACCCGGCCGGCTGCTGTCGGCGGGGCTTTTCCCGGTCGGGCGGCTGGACCGCGACGCGACCGGCCTGCTGCTGCTGACCAATGACGGCATTCTAGGCCACCGCCTGGCCAGTCCGCGCTGGCAAGTCTGGAAGACTTACGCGGTCACATTCAGCGGCCTGCCCTATGCCGAACCAGACCGGCAAACCTTCGCCCAGGGTTTGCTTTTAGCGGACGGGCAGCGCTGCCGGCCTGCCAGACTGGATCTCGCCGGTCCGCAGCAAATTCTGCTGACCATCCATGAGGGCAAGTTCCATCAGGTCAAACGCATGCTGCTTTGCACCGGCCGGCAAGTGACCGCCCTGCACCGGCTGAGCATCGGGCCGCTGGAGCTGGATAAGCAATTAGCGCCCGGCGAAAGCCGGGAGCTCAATTCAGAAGAGGTCCGCGATCTCTATGCGCTGGTGGGATTGATTCCGGAGCCGCCGTTCTCGGGCCGCGTCTAATCTGCAGCCGCGGCTGTGGTCTCAGCAGTGGTCTCAGCGGTTTCAGCCTTTAGGCTGTCTTCATATTCTTTCTGCTGCTGGTGCATCAGTTCGTAGTCGCCGATCCAGATTGACAGAAATTCTTCGGTTTGCGCCTGATTTTCAGTCCGGATGCCGATCGTCAGAATCTGGTTTTGGCTGTAAAGCCCCAGACCCTGGGTCAGGCTCAAGGCGGTGACATCCAGTCCGTAAACCGGCAGGGACTCGTCCTGGTTGGCCGCATCCTCGGTAGATTGGGTTGTCCCGGCCGTNNAGCACGCCGCAAAGGTTTGATCTTATTGAAAACTTCTTCCGGCAGGCTCTCTTTCAATCGTCCGTACAAAGGGGTCAGGTCGGCAAAAGCGCCTTGCGGGGCATAGTTGTCGAAAACCGGCTTGTCACAGATATAAACCTCGATGGTATCGGCCGCGAGCAGGGTCATCATTTTCATGACATAGGCATACTGGCCTTCCGTGTCGTTGTTATACAGACCGGATGTGCCGCCGGTTTCGGTTCCCGAAGTATCGGGCACGCTCAGATCGAGCGGCAGCAACTGGTATTCGATTTCATCCATTTCCGGAAACACGCTCAGGGTGTATGTCTCAATCCGCTCATTGGCGTCATCGGTCGTACCGAACAGGCCGACCACGGCAAACTGAAAATCAGCCGGTTTGTTGGTGGCGATCGTGTAAATCAGGTAACCCAGCAGGCCGAAGCCGATCAGGCCGGCGAAAAAAGCCCGCTTGCCGTAGTGCCAGATATTTTTCCACTGGTAGCGGCTCTTGCCGAACACCACCTGTTCCAGGCGCGGATCAATCGGTTCCGGCTCGATATACTTGCCGGTCAGGATATTGTAAGCCAGGGAGATTCGTTCCAGGGTAGCCCGGGACTCTTCGTCATCCTTGCCATGATAGCGCTTGATCAGCATGACATAGCGATTCTCTATCTCATACGAATTGGCCCTGGGATCCAGTTCAAGTATTCTAAAACATTCAGCGCGAGAGAGCAAATGACCACCCCCAGGTCATATTTTAACGGTTATTTGTGGCAGGAATGTGATTTTTTGTTAAAATCCTGCAAATCCTGGCCAATCTGGTTTCAGCGCAGGGGTTTCATTGTCGGGAACAGCAAGACATCGCGGATCGAAACCGAATCGGTCAGCAGCATGACCAGCCGGTCGATGCCCATGCCCAATCCGCCGGTCGGCGGCATGCCATATTCAAGGGCCGTGCAGAAATCTTCGTCCAGCAGGTTGGCCTCATCATCGCCGGCTTCCCTTTTCCGGAGCTGCTGGGCGAACCGGTCCCGCTGATCGAGCGGGTCGTTCAGCTCGGAATAGGCGTTGGCATATTCGCGGCCGCAGATGAAGAGTTCAAAACGTTCGGTCAGATCCGGGCGGCCTGGCTTTTTCTTGGTCAGCGGTGATATTTCAATCGGATAGTCGCAGATGAAGGTCGGCTGAATCAGTTTCTCCTCGCAATAGGTTTCGAAGAACAAGTTCATGATCTCGCCGCGCGGCATGCCGGGCTTCAATCCTTCCAGATGGCGCGCCTCAGCCAGCCCGCGGGCGGCGGCGTCATCCGGCACCTGGTCAAAATCGGCGCCGGCGTGCTGCCGGATCGCCTCGGTCATCGTCATACGGCAAAACGGCGGCGTCAGGTCGATATCCTGGTCCTGGTAACGGACAAGCGTCCGGCCGCGGACAGCCTGGGCTGCCGCGGCGACCAGCTGCTCCGTAAGGTCCATCATGCCCCGGTAGTCCGTGTAGGCCTGGTAGACTTCGATCAGGGTAAACTCGGGGTTGTGCTTGATGGAAAGGCCTTCATTGCGGAACTGGCGGCCAATTTCGTAAACGCGCTCAAAACCGCCGACGATCAGGCGCTTGAGATATAGCTCCGGGGCTATCCTCAGGAACAGGTCGATGTCCAGGGCGTTGTGATGGGTCACGAAAGGCCGGGCGGCTGCGCCCCCGGGGATGATGTTCAATATCGGCGTCTCGACTTCGATGAAGCTGCGCTGATCCAGTTCGCCGCGCAAGGTACGGATGATCAGGCTGCGTTTCTCAAAAGTGTCCTTGACTTCCGGATTCATGATCAGGTCCAGGTAGCGCTGGCGGTAACGGGTGTCGGTGTCCTTGAGCCCGTGGTACTTTTCCGGCAGGGGNNTCCAGCAGCCGGTAGCTGCGGCTGCGGATCGAAATCTCGCCGCGCTGGGTCCGGTAGGCAGTTCCCTGCACCCCGACCAGATCGCCGATGTCCAATTTCTGCCATTCGGCGTAGGCCTCGTCGCCCAGTTCGTCGATCTTGGTGAAGATCTGGATTTTACCTGTCCGGTCGGCCAGGTCGCAAAAGCTGACCTTGCCCATGCCGCGCCGGCTCATCAGGCGGCCGGCGACCGCCACCTCCTGCCCTTCCATCGCAGCAAAATTTCCGGTGATATCGCTGCTGTGGCAAGTGGCTGGATAGGTCACCTCAAGGAAAGGGTCCCTGCCCCGGCCGGCCAGTTCCTGCAGTTTCGCCAGCCGGATCTGCATCTGCTCATTGATATCCGGAGCTTCCGCTTCTGAAGCCGGGCCGACTATGCCGGACTCGGCCAAAGCCGTCCGGTCCTGTGCATCATCCATGGTGATTATTCCCTTCTCCGGTTCAGGAAGGCTTGGAAATCCTGACAATCCGGTAGCGCAAAAGGCCAACCGGCGTGCGGACATCGACGACCTGCCCTTTCTTCTTGCCGACAATGGCTGCGCCGACCGGCGAGTCGCTGGAAATCTTGTTGTTAAAGATGTCCTCCTCTTTGTTGCCGACCAGAAGGTAATCGATCTCTTCCTTGGTTTCCTCGTCGCGGATTTTGACCAGGGCTCCCAGCGTCACCTTATTCTTGCTGATCTCATCTTCATCGATCAGCCGGGCGTTTTTCAGGACCGATTCGATTTCCATGATGCGGACTTCATTTTCCGCCTGGGAGTTCTTGGCGTCGTCATACTCGGAATTCTCGGAAAGGTCGCCAAGGGCGCGGGCCTCTTTCAAGCGCTCGGCTATCTCAGCGGCAACCATGGTCTTGCGGTTTTCCAGTTCGTCCTGAAGCTTCTTGATTCCCTCATAAGTCATCTCATATACTTTTTCCGGCATTTGCTGTTTCTCCTTTCAAATGGCACCGTTTAAACCTATCAATTGTTCGAAAAGCCGGCGGTTATACCCGGCGTTCGCTATCCTTCTGAATCACGTCGTGAGCGCCGCCTTCGACAATGCTGGTTGCGGAAACGACGACCAGGCGCGATTTTTCCTGCAGTTCCGGGATGGTCAGCGCGCCGCAGGCACACATCGTGGCTTTGACCTTGGCCATGGAAACATCCAGATTGTCCTTCAGCTTGCCGGCATAGGGCACATAAGAATCAACGCCTTCCTCGAAGGTCAGCCGGCCGCCTTCGCTGCCGTCGTCATAGCGCTGCCAGTTGCGCGCACGGTTGGAGCCCTCGCCCCAGTATTCCTTGACATAAGACCCGTTGACCATGAGCTTGCGGGTCGGACTTTCGTCAAAACGGGCAAAATAGCGTCCGAGCATGATGAAATCCGCACCCATGGCCAGCGCCAGGGTCATGTGGTAATCGTGAACGATGCCGCCGTCTAAGCAGATCGGCACATAAATGCCGGTTTCCCGGCAGTATTCGTCGCGCGCCGCGGCGACTGCCAAAACGGATGAGGCCTGGCCGCAGCCGATTCCCTTCGTTTCCCGCGTGATGCAGATCGAGCCGCCGCCGATGCCGACCTTGACAAAATCGGCCCCGGCTTTGACCAGGTAGCGGAATCCTTCGCCATCCACGACATTGCCGGCTCCGACCAGAACGCTGTCGCCGTATTGGCTGCGGATCCAGTGCAAGGTATCCCTTTGCCATTCGCTGAAACCATCCGAGGAGTCGATGCAAAGGATGTCCGCCCCGGCAGCAACCAGGGCCGGCACGCGCTCCGTATAGTCGCGGGAGTTGATTCCGGCGCCGACCATCAGCCGCTTATGATTGTCCAGAAGCTCGGAAGGGTTCTCCTTATGCTCTTCATAGTCTTTGCGGAAAACCATGGCGACCAGCCGGCCTTCTTCATTGACAATCGGCAGCTGGTTGATCTTGTGGTCCCAGATGATGTCATTGGCTTCGCTGAGGCCGATGCCCTCGCGGGCAAAAACCAGATGCTCGAGCGGGGTCATAAACTGGCGGACCGGTGTGTCCGGCGCTGTCCGGCTGATCCGGTAGTCGCGGCTCGTGACAATACCCAGCAGTTTGCCGCCGGCTGTGCCGTCGTCGGTGATGGCTAGCGTGGAGTGGCCGGTCCGGGCCTTGATGGCCAGAACATCCGATAAAGTTGCGTCGGGCGTGGCGTTGGAATCGCTGGTGACAAAACCGGCCTTGTATTTCTTGACCCGGTTGACCATCTCAGTCTGGCTTTCGATAGGCTGCGAACCGAAGACAAAAGAAAGACCGCCGTAGCGGGCCAAAGCGATCGCCATGCGGTCGTCGGATACAGATTGCATAATCGCCGATACAATCGGGATATTGATGCTCAGGCGGCTCGGTTCCCCACCCTTGTGATAGCGGGCGATGGAGGTGGACAAGTCAACCTTGTCCGGCGTGCAGCTATGGCTGGTCAGGTTGGGCACCAGCAGGTATTCGCTGAATGTGCGGGATTCCTGTTCGAAAATCATGGCCATCAGGTTTTCACCTCCTCAGGAGCTTGGATGGTCGTCTGTTTCTGATGCTGATCCAGGGCTGCCTCGACAAAAGCAATAAACAACGGGTGCGGCCTGGTCGGCCTCGACTTGAACTCCGGGTGGTACTGTACACCGACAAACCAGGAGTGGTCGGCGACTTCAATGGCTTCGACCAGCTGCCGGTCCGGCGACAAGCCGGAAATGACCAGGCCTGAGTCGGTCAGGGGTTTTCGGAACTCGTTGCAGAATTCCCGGCGATGATGGTGCCTTTCGGCAATAACAGGCTGCCGGTGGGCCCGGGCCAACCGGGTTCCCTCTATAATAACACAATTGCAGGATCCGCGGCGCATCGGTTTGTCTTCGCCGACCGGGTGGCCGCAGTTCTTGCCCGACAAAATTTCCGGGGAGACCGGCATGGCGAAAATGGGCGTGCAAGCAGTTTCCGCTTCTTCTGAATGGGCGTCGGCCAATCCAGCAGCCTGGCGGGCAAATTCCACAACCGCCATCTGCATGCCCAGCCCGATCCCCAGAAAAGGGATCCTCCGGGTACGCGCGTATCCGGCGGCGACGACCATGCCGTTCATGCCGCGCGGGCCGAAGCCGCCCGGAATGATGATGGCGTCGGCGCCGTCAAGGCAGCCGGCCGGATTGCCGGTTTCCAGTTCCTCGGCGCTGACCCAGCGGATTTCAACTTCGGTCCCCTTCTCGATGCCGGCATGTTTCAGTGCTTCCAGGACACTGAGGTAAGCGTCATGCAGCGACACGTACTTGCCGACCAGGGCGACCGTGATCTTCTGCATGGAAGCCCGGTGTTTGAGCATCAGCAGCTGCCAGTCGCTGAGATCGGGATCGTTCATCTGCTTCAAGCCCAGCTTGCGGCAGGCTTCGCGGGCCAGCCCTTCCTCTTCAAGCATCAGGGGCAGCTGGTAAACGGAATCGACGTCGAGATTGGGGATGACGCATTCGGCGCTGATGTTGCAATACAGGGCAATCTTCTGGCGGATCTGCTGATCCAGCGGCATCTCGCT
>DOFA01000282.1 GCA_003532195.1 Clostridiales bacterium | reverse complement strand
CCGGCTGCGGTAGTGCCAGAGCAGATGGGTCTGCGGCATGGATAGCGCCAGGCAGTCGTCAAGCACGCTTTCCAGATCCTCGGTCTCCAGGTTATCTTCGTCGACGCTGTTGATGGTAAAGAAGCTGGTCGGCGGCAGCTGCCGCGGATCGCCGACAATCACCGCATGGCGGCCGCGGGCCAGCGCGCCGGCCGCTTCACTGGTCGGCATCTGGGAAGCTTCGTCAAACACGACCAGGTCGAACAAAGCCTGGCGCGGGTCGAGATATTGGGCGACCGAAATCGGGCTCATCAGCATGCAAGGTGCCAGCCGGACCAGCAGGCCGGGGATCTGCTCGAACAGGCGGCGGATGGACATCCCGCGGCCGTTGCTCCTGATGGCGCGCTGCAAAATCCCCAATTCCGGGCTTTGGGCTGCTTCAGAAGATACCGCCGGCATGCGGGCACTCAGGCGGGCATAGATCTCCTGCTGCGTCAACTGTTCAAAATGTTCAAAACCCTTTTGAAACTGCCGGATCTTTTCTTCAAAGATCTGGCCGGAAAAGCCGCAAAGCGCTGGCTCCCGGTTGATGATCCAGGTAGCCGCGGCCTGGTGGAACGCTTTTTCGAAAGCGCCGGGCAATTCGGCGGCGGTCAGCAGCCCCTGTTCCAGGGCTTCGATCGCCGGCGTCAAACCGGTTTGTTCCGCCTTCGCGCGGACGGTCCGCCAGACGCACCATTCGCGCAGCCGGTCCAGATTGTCCTGCCACGTTTTCACGCGCGGCGCCAGATAGCCAAACCAGGTGCAGCTGCCGGTTGACGGCTGACTGTCATCTTGGAGCGAATCGCCCTGCTGCAGCACTTCGGCATCCTGCAACTGATCGAACCGGATGCCCGCCGTTTCCGTTAGAGCCTGCATATTCCCCGTCATTTCGGCAAAAGCCGCTGCATAATCCAACAGGGCAGCCCGACCGGCCGGATCAGCCAGGCAATCAGCGAGGAGCCTGCAGATGCTTCCCACGGCAGCCGGTTGGCCGGTCAAGGTCAGCAGATGCTGGTTCAGCTGCGGCAAACTCTCGGCATACTTCAGGCCGGCGGACCAATCGGTGTCCAGGTCCCGCCAGAAATCGCACAGAACCTCCTGCCAGGCCGGATACTGTTCCTTGACTTCCTGCCAGGCTTCCCGGTATTCAAGCAAAGCCTGCAGCAGCGAAGCAATCTGGTCTTTCGCCAGTTTGACACCGTCCCGGACATAGGGCTTGAGGACCTTCATCAGCCGACTTTCGGCGGCGATTCGGGGGATCAGCCACTGCAGCCGGCTCTTCTGCCATTCGTCCAGCAAAGAACGGCCGTCCAGATCCAAAACCGGTTCCCGGAAGATCTGCAGCAGTTCCTGTCGGCTGCCGGACATTTGCCGGCCTTGAATGAATAAGGATTTCAGGCGCGCTGCAGTCACGGCCAGATCACTCTGGCGCAAAATGGCTGGCGGCAGCAGGGGCAGCTCGCTGACCAGGCTGCTGATTTGGCTGAGAAGATCGGCTTCGCCCAGCAGGCGCTGGCCAAATGCTGCAGTTTCTTCCACGCCGGATAGCCGGTCGGCCGGCAAATGCTGCGCCAGATTTAATAAATCGTCCAACTGCCGGTATCTGGTTTCAGCCGCGGGCAGGGCGGCATCCAGACGCCGCAGGAGGCCGGCGGTTTCGGTTTTCAAGCTCTGCGACCAGGCTGACGGTCGGAAATCCGCCAGCGGATGGCGGAAAACAACGCCGCAGTCCCGGGCTGCGACTGCCAGTTCATTGATCTGGCTGAACCAATCCGACACGGCTGCCCGGTCCAGATCCGAAAAAACGTCCGCATCCAGCACAATGCCGTCGCGGGCGTCCGTCAGCTCGCCGTAGCGGGCAATGGCGTCGAACAGGCTCAGTCCGAACGGATATTCGTGGTAAAGCTGCCGGACATAAGCTTTCAGTTCCAGCCGCTGCTGATGCAAGCGGTCAGCCTGCCGGGCAAACTCTCCCGGCGGAGCCGTGCGGCTGATTTCCAAGGTTCGGCGCAGCTGGTCCAGGACATCAGTTTTGCGGGATTTGCTGGAATGAAGTTCCAGGCAAAAAGGGCTCAAGCCGATTTTTTCCAGGCGGCGCTGCACGACGGAGAGTGCCGCCATTTTTTCAGCGACAAACAAGACCGTCTGGCCGCGGGCCAAGGCATTGCCGATGATATTGGTGATCGTCTGGGACTTGCCGGTGCCCGGCGGTCCGTGCAGCACGAAACTGTGCCCTTCGCCGGCGGCATGGACGGCCACCAGCTGCGACGCGTCGGCGCTGACCGGCAGGAAAGTGTTTTCCGGCGAATAGAGATCGTCCAGGTCGCAGTCTTCCTCAAGAAGCTCAGCCGGCTGCCAGGTCAGCTTTCCGGCCAGCAAACTGGCCACCACCTGGTTTTTCACCAGATCGGCGGCGCGGTTGCGGATGTCGTGCCACATGATGAACCGGGTAAAGGAAAAGATGCCCAGGTATGCGGCCTCCAGAATCTCCCAGCGCGGCTGTGTCAGGACAGCCTGGCGGAACGCGCCGAATACAGCCTGCAGGTCAGAACCGCTGGCATCCCGCGGCAGCGGATCCAGGCCGCCGATTATAATGGCAAAATCCTGGCGCAGCATTTCCAGCAGGGTGATATTGGCTTGCGGTTCTTCATCCCGGACGCGGAGCACATAACCCTGACGGGCCGAACGGCGCACCAGGTCGACCGGCGCCAGCACCAGCGGCGCATAACGCGGTTGCTGGCTGGCCGCGGTTTCATACCATTTCAGGAATCCCAGCGCCAGGTACAGGGTATTGGCGCCATTTTCCTCCAGCGAAGACCGGGCTGACCGGTACAGTCCGGTCAGTCCGGTTGCCAGCTCATCCGCCGACAGTGAAGTCCGCAGCCGGTGCCGGCTGAATTCATCATCCAGGAATTCCCGGTAAGGATCGAGATTGAACTGATTTTCAAAAGACTTAAGGTCATTTGACTCAGCCGGCCAATTCAGCGGCCTCTCCAGAATTTGAAAATCCTCGCCGCCGGCCAGCAGGTCCTCGAAATGATCCAGCTGACGGGCCAGCAAGCGGATCGTGTTCCGGGTCGTCCGGAAGTTCAGCAGCGTGTTGCGCAGGCTTAAGTCGAGCAATTTGCGTTCCCACTGCTTCTGGCGGGTCAGCGGCGGCTGACCGGCTGGTTCGGGCACAGTTTCCGGCGCCGGCTGTATCGGCGCCAATTCCGGTTGTGCCGGCGAAAAGCCAGCCTGATGAGCCAGCTGCAGCGGACGGATGCCGGATGCCCGGGAGCGCCGGACATCGATCGCACAGATAAAGGTATCCCTGTTGCGCAAGCGTTGCGCCGCCAGACGTTCAGCTTCCTCGAAACTGATCGATGATCCGGTCGCCAGGGCAGTTGATTCCACCAGGAGCAATTCCTGGCTGCCGGCAACGATCCGTTTTTCCAAAACAGAAGCGTCATCTTGGACGCTTTCCGGGAAGCACTGGTCTTGCAGCCAGACGCCGGCAAAAGCATGCCCCTCGGTCAAAATAACCAGTACATTGAGCCCGGCCGCCTCCAGGCTGGAAGCCAGCAACAAAGTCAGGTCCAGACCGGTTCCTGCTTGTTGATCGAGAACCGCGTCCGCCAGCCGCACCTTTTGCCCTGCTGTCTCAAGGCTGGCCGGGGATTGGCTGTAAACGATTTGCTGTGCTTGCAGGGTATCATAGATGGCAGCCGCTTGCATGCGGACCCGGCTAGCGTCCTGGCTTTGGTAGCCGTCCAGCGACGGGCTGCCGTTCTGCTCGCTGCCGTTCCGCAGCTGCAGTCGCTGTGCGGCCTGCTGCAGAAGCGGCGCCAAAGCCGGATGCTCCGGCATGATGAAGGCACAGAGCATTTCCGGCATGGCTGCGAGCCCGCTCCACTCGTCAAAAGCGAGAATGTCCAGACTGACGGTTTCCCGCAGCAGGCTCACGCCGCTCTGATCAAGCAGTTCCAGAACCAGCGCGCCGCTCAGCCGTTCCGTCAGACCGGCCAGAAAATCTGCCTTTGGCTGTAGATCGATCCAGCCGGCGTCCAAAGAAGCCTGGGCCGGCAGTAAAGCCAACTTTCTGGCCAATGAACCGGCGAAAGCCGGTTCAGCTGTGATTTGTAAAGTAATTTCTGAAAAATCCTGATCGCCCGAATTATGGATGACCAGGCGGTGGATGATCGGCACATGGTTTTGCTGCAGCGCGTAATTAATCGTCGGGCTGATGGTAGCCTCAAACTGAAGCAGCTGGCTGGCGGGCATATCTTAAAACCTCCGGAGCAGGGTGATCTGGTTCATTATATCACTACAGCATGCCGGAAGGGTATGTGCCAGCTTGAGCTGGATTAAATGTTCGTAATTCCTGGAAACGCTATTGACTTATATTGATTGCTTCTTATGCCAAAAAATCCCCTAACAGCATTTTCTTTCGCAGTGTCACTTGTTCTTGTGCATATCCGCTCGAACAAAGCGTTCATTTTGCCATATTCTTTTGCGAAAGAATTGGCACTTGCAATAATCATTTCTCGATTCGTAACTTCAGAAAAATCGACCTCAACTCCGCCAACACTTGCAAGGTATTCAATAAATAATCTTTGCGTTCTGCCATTACCCTCTCGAAAAGGATGCAAAACATTTATCTCGCTTAAATAATATGCTAATCTTTGCGGAATGATATTAAAAGAATGATTAATCATATAGTTTTCTTTTGATATTTCTTTAAACATGCCAGCCGCATACATTTCCAGAACATTGCATAAACAAAACTGATTCCCTTTTGCAATGTTGACAGTACGAAGTTTGCCTGCCCAAGTATAGATATCTTCAAAAATAAATCTATGGATCTCCCGCAAATGATCCAAATCAAAATTTCCCTTTATCGGCTTATCTTTGACTTTTGCAATTTTTAGAGCAGTAATTTCTCTTTCGGCAATAAATAATGCACTTGAATCTCTTATATTCAATTTATTAACTGGTCTTTCCCACAGGCTTTCCGGGCGCTTACCCCGCTGTGCGGGCTGTCTGACCGCGGCGCTTCGCACCTCAGCTTGTCAGACAGCAGCGCCTGGAAAGCCTACCCGCTCTGCGGGGTGGGAAAGTTGAGTTATTAATAAGAACATTACTTTCGGGATAACAATAATCTGCATCCCATTCAAAATCATATCGATATTCCTTCATGATTGATCACCGACTTTGGAACGTTGTGCTTATGAATTAATTCTTTCAAGGTCTTATTAAATAGCTTTTCATCTCTCAGACACAAACGAATTCTTTTCCGGTCATCTGCCGTAATAGGCATACCCTCCATTGACATGGTTCCATTAACTTCCTCAATTATCTTTTCAATATCTTTCATATCGACATACCACCTTATAATATTATGAGTTACAATCATCTAATATTCAAGTAAAATGATTGCTTTAAAAATGCTTTTTGTATCTCAATTAATACAAATATGCTGTAGTTCATAATCCACTATGGAGTGATCATCGTCTGGATAGCTGGCAAGTCATCATGAGAAGCCGGTGATATCAGCAATTTAACCATTTAAGTTATCTAAACTTCTATTAACATCCTCTATGTTAAGATGCCTTTTTCTTTGCCGGTTTTTTCGCCTTGAGCAAGCTCACTCATCAAGCGAATTTTTGCTTGAACTTTTTCGTATTCTTCCATATCCATAATTACATAACGACCGCGTCCATTTTTAGTCAGATAAACTGGCTCGCCAACAGCAATGTCTCTAAGAACTTCGTTGTAATTACGCAAGTCCGATACCGGTTTTATGTTTGGCATAATAATCACTCCATAAACAATTGCTGTTATTATTATATCATAATTTTACGCAAAATGTAACAGCAGTGTTTTAAAATTACTTTTAATACCTGCCCAACTCCAGTCCGTAATCCCGGAAGTGCAGATAGGTATCCAGGTTGACGGTGCAGGGTATCG
>DOFA01000161.1 GCA_003532195.1 Clostridiales bacterium | reverse complement strand
AGCGCAAGGGGCAGCCCTTGAAAAAGACCGTCGTCCGCAGGCCGGGCCCGTCGTGCAAGGTCATTTCGCTAATGTCGAAAATCAAGCCCCTGGTCACACCCTCACCCTCACAGCCGTTCAAAGCGCATATTCCAGGCGCGAGATTACATGATCCTGGTATGCTCTGTCCAGTTCAACAAAATAAGCGCTCCAGCCCCAGACCCGGACGATCAGGTTCGGATACCGGTCCGGGTATCGCTGGGCGTCCAGCAGCGTCTCGCGGTTGACCGCGTTCAGCTGCAGCTGATGTCCGCCGAGTGCGATGTAAGTGCGCACCAGGCCAGCGACCTTGGCGATGCTATCGTCATCCCGGAAAACGCTGCTGTGGAATTCCAGGGTCAGCGGTCCGCCGTTGACGACTTCCTGCAGGTTCGGCCGGCTCAGGGACCGCAGAACTGACAGGGGGCCGCGCGACTTCACAGCCAGATCCGGCGAATAATTGGCCGCATACGGTTCGCCGCGCAGATGGCCGCCGGCGGTCGATCCGGTCTCGGCAGCGTGCCAGAGATAATACATGGCCGAACCCGTGCCGGCGCGATAGCAGCCGCCCCGTTCGTTGCGCAGCGGTCGCAGGGCCGTTGCAAACCCGGCCAGCAGCTCTGTGGCGATAGCGTCGGCAGCCGGCTCGTCCTGGCCGAATTTCGGCGAATCTTGGCGCAGCAGTTCCAGCAAATCGCCATATCCCCGGAAATCAGCCGCCATGGCTTGTTTCAGCTGCGCCGACGTCACCGCGCGCCGTTCATAAACCTGCTTTTGGATCGCCGCCAGGGCGTCGACCGCAGTGGCAATGCCGACGCCGTGCAGACCGAAATTGTTGTATCGGCTGCCCAGGGAAATATCGCGCGCCTTTTCCAGGCAATCCGGCAGCAGCGACGACAGGAACGGCGCCGGGATGAAATAGAGGTTACTGACACGTTCGGCTATGGTCCGGGCCTCCTGTCCGATTGCGATTTTCACCTGTTCCAGGAAAGCCGGGAAATCCCCGCAGCCGGCGAGGTTCTGATCGACGCAGCGGTTGACAATTTGCGGCAGGTTGAGCGCGCCGATATTGGGGACATCGGCGCCGTACCCCGGGATAATGAATTCCCAGCAGGCGGCGACCGTGTAATTTCGGGCGTCAGCCAGGGAATAGCCAAGCCGGGTCAAACCGGGGATCACCACATCGTCGTTGGAGTACTGCGGGAATCCCAGGCCGTCCCGCGTCAGCCGGGTGCCCAGTTCGTAGATCCGCATTGGCGTATCTTTACCGACCCGGAGATTGATCTTGGGATCGATCATTTTCAGTTCGCCCGACGCCTCCAGGCAAAGCTCCGACAGCCGGTTAAAAGCATCGCGGCCTTCGGCGCCGACGCCACCGAGCATCAGGCTCTGCCCGTTGTCGCCCTGCTGGACGCCCGGGTATAAATCGGTATCCTTGTTGCAGGCGAGAAAAAATTCCTCCAGGAGTTCCAAGGCGGCCATTTCGTTCAGGCGGCCGCTGGCAAGGTCTTGCTGCAGCCAGGGATATAAATACTGGTCCAGCCGGCCGAGCACATTATGGTATTCGCCCTCGCACCAGAGGGTAAAATGCAGGATGCGCAGCATCTGCAGAGCCTCATGGAAGGAAGAAGCGCCCAGGCGCGGCACACGCTGCAGGATATCCGCCAAAGCATCGTTGCCGGCCGCGCGTGCCGCCGCACTGTAGCGTTCGGCCAGGTCAAGCACGGCGTCGATCGACTGGATCGTGCAGTTCAGGAAATCAATTTCCGGATCATCACCCCGAACACCTGCTCGGTCGGCCAGAACGGCCAGTCTGGCCAGACAGAGATCCTTGCGGGCTTGCAAGCCCTGGCTCAGGATCATGCCATAATCCGGACAGATATTACTGATAAATCCCAGTTCATGAATATAATACCCGCCCTTGATCGCCGTAAATTCTTCATCTGTAAATATCGGCGGCAACTTGGCCACGGTGCGCACAAAGGCTATTTTCTCATCCGGTCCGACCCGGGGCGTCTCAGCCGCCAGAACGGTCTGTAAGCGATCGGTCACCCGCTGCAGGTCTGGCAGTCGGCGTTCCGCATACTTCGAAGCCAGATCCAGGCCGGCCGGCAGCTCCCGGCGCTGCTGATGATGCTCTTTAGCCAGAACGGCCGTATAAAGTCTTTTCATGCGTTCAGTCATATCAATAGCCGCTCCATTAACGTTAATGTAGTCAGTTTAGCGCGTTGTTATTCGCTTGTCAATCCTGCTGGCAGGCTGTTATTCTGCTGTTATTCAGTCAGCGCCGTAGAACTTCAGATATTCCGCCATGTACTGGCAGCAATAGCCGCGGCTGTGCGATCCGTCGAACAGATGCAATTCACTGGCAACACCCTGTTCCTCGAGAATTTTCTGCAAGGCGGCGCAACCTTCGACATTGACATCCGCAGATCCGGTGTCCAGGTAAACCCGCAAACCGGTCAGGTCCTGAGTCTGGGCCAGGTCCAGCGGATCCCGCCGGCTGCGGGTTTCCTGATCCGGGTACAGCCAGTCGGAGATGGTTTTATCCGGGAAATCGCCGGTGAACAACGAGGGGCTGTGTCCGCCAACTTTGCTGAACAGATCCGGGTGGGTGAAGGCCAGATAGAGCGCCGCAAAGCCGCCGGCTGAATAACCGCCGATATACCGGCCGCCGCGGTCGGTCCGGGTCGGGTAATGCTCTTCGATCCAGGGTATCATTTCCTGGATCAGATAATCTTCGTAAAGTCCTGTGGCGAAAACTTTTCCGGAGGAGGTTTCAAACGTGCCGGTTTCCGGAGCGGTGTTCAGCCCGAAGCTGAGGTCGGTATCCGCCGCGACAATCAGCATAGGTTCGATGATGCCCTGGCTGACCAGTTCATCGGCCTGCGCCCCGATGGCATATTCATTGATAATCGTATATTCGCTGCCGCCGCCATCCGGCAGAAAATAGAGCACGGGATACGTCTGGTCCGGATCATAATCCGGCGGCAGATAAACCTTGACGCCCATGGATTTATCGAGGAAGCTGCTTTCAATCTGGAAGCTCTCCAGACGTTCGGCAACATAGGGCTCGTCTGCCCGGCAAGCCGGCAGCAGCCCGGTCAGGATGATGGCAATTAGTGGCAAGGCGATGGCCAGCCCGGCAGAAAAGGTTCGCCGGTTCATTCGCCGCTTCATTGCCGTAGCCTTTGCGCGGTCTGCCGCTGCACCAGCCGGGCCGGCAAGACGATCTGAACCGGCTTCGCGCTGGGGTCCGGCTGTTCGATCCGGCTGATCAGGAGCTCGACCGCCCGCGAGGCCAGGGCGCTTTTTGCTGTACTGATCGATGTCAGATGCGTCGGCAGCATAAACTGCGACTGGATGTTGTCAAATCCGATCACAGATACGTCTTCCGGTACCCGGCGGCCGTTTTCATTGAGAATATCGATGGCTTCAAGGGCAATCAGATCGCTGAAGGCGAGGACTGCCGTGTAATCCTGCCGCGCCAACAAAATCTGCTTTTTTCCGGCTAAATTCTTGCCGGCCGTGATGGAAATGGTCTGGACCAGATCCGGATCAAACGGAATCTGATAATCCTGCAGCGCCTGGTAATAACCGGCCAAACGGTCGACAGCGCTGGATATGCAGGT
>DOFA01000185.1 GCA_003532195.1 Clostridiales bacterium | reverse complement strand
GATTTGGCGTTCGCGCATTAATTTAATGTTGCCAATGAGAATGGCAGTCGCGCCGATGCGGCCATCCACACCCAGGCCTGGCAAGGCCTGGAATGCGTCCACCGGCGGCAGGTCGAGATTATCCCGGCCGGCTAATCGGACGATGGCTTCGCCCAGGGGATGTTCCGATCCCTTTTCGGCTGCCGCCGACAACCGCAGCAGCGTCTGCCGGTCAGCGCCGTTAAAGGTCAGGATGTCGGTAACCTCAGGCTTACCGGCTGTGATCGTGCCGGTCTTGTCGAGAACGACCGTCTGAATGCGATGGGCAATCTCCAGAGCCTCGCCACTTTTAATCAGGATGCCGTACTCAGCCCCTTTACCGGTGCCGACCATGATGGCGGTCGGCGTAGCCAGGCCCAGCGCGCAGGGGCAGGCGATGACCAGAACGGCGATTAAAATCGACAAGGAGAAAACAACGCTCTCGCCGCTGATCAGCCAGGCGGCGGCGGCCAGGACGGCGATGCCAAACACGACGGGCACGAAGTACCCGGAGACAATATCGGCCAGCTTGGCGATCGGGGCTTTGGAACCCTGGGCCTCTTCGACCAGGCGGATGATCTGGGCCAGGGCAGTTTCGGCGCCGACCCGCGTGGCGCGGAACCGGATCGAGCCGGTGCCGTTGATGCTGGCCGCATAAACCGGATCGCCGGCTTTTTTTTCAACCGGCATGCTTTCCCCGGTCAGCATGGCTTCATCGATGGCCGTATAGCCGTCGACGACCGCTCCGTCAACCGGGATCCTTTCGCCCGGCCGGACCACGATCAGGTCGCCGGGTTCCACTTCATCGACCGGAATCAGGACTTCCTGGCCGTTCTGGATCACCAGGGCGTTCTTGGGCGCCAGGTTCATTAATTTCTTGATCGCTTCGGACGTTTTGCCTTTCGATACGGCCTCCAATGATTTGCCAAGTAAAATCAGGGTGATGATGACACCGGCGGTTTCAAAATAGAGCGACTCGACGGCGTGAACATGACCTTGCAGGATTTGCCAGGTCGAAAAGAGGCTGTAGAGGATCGCGGCGGAAGTGCCCATCGCGATCAGGGAATCCATATTGGGCGCCAGATGCCAGATCGCCCTGAACCCGACGATATAAAAACGATAGCCGGCGGCGACGATCGGGATCACCAGTGCGATCTGGACCAGGGCAAACTCAAGCGGGTGCTGCATCGGCTGGAGCCAGGCGGGGATCGGGAAGCGCAGCCATTCAATCATGGATCCCATGGCCAGATAAAGCAGGGGCAGGGCAAAGGCAGCTGACAGGATAAACTTGGTCCAGAGAACCCGGATCGCCTTTTGCTTGCGGATCCGGTCCGCATCGACCGCGGTCAGGCCCTTGATTTCCAGAGGTGTATACCCTAGCTGGACAATTCGGGCTTTGATCTGGGAAATGCGGACTTGCGCCGGATCATATCGGAACGTAGCCTTTTCGGTGGCCAAATTGACCGAACTCTCGAGCACGCCGGCCATTTTGGCGACTGTCTTTTCAATGCGCTGCGAACAGGAGGCGCAGGTCATGCCGGCGATCGGGATCACCGCGGTTCGGATGCCGCTGCCGCTGTCGCTGCCATTGCCGCTCTCAGGCTCAGCCGGATAACCAGCTTGACTGCCGGCGTCCTTTAGTATCAGGTCTTGCTGCTGCATGGTCATTCTCCTTTCCAACTGCTTTGAATCCGACCGCCGCCGAGGACTTCGCCGCCGTTGTAGAAAACAACGGATTGCCCCGGAGCCACGGCCCGCTGCGGTTTCGCAAAACTCACCGTGACACAGTCCGGCGCCGGACCGGCCGGTTCGACAATTGCCGCAGCCAGCGGCGACTGGTAGCGGATCTTGGCTTCAACCGGGCGGGGACAGGCCAGGGGGTCGCCGCTGATCCAATGAACCTGCTCAGCCAGCAGCCCGCTGCTGTAAAGGTCTGTTTCGTTTCCCAGGCGAATGGCATTGTCGGCCGGTTCAATCGAAGTGACAAATACCGGCTGCAAACCGGCTATGCCGAGTCCTTTACGCTGGCCGACCGTATAATGGCTTATACCTCGGTGCCGGCCGATGATCCGACCATCCCGGCCAAGAAAATTTCCGGGCGTTCCGCCGGCCGATTCGCGTTCCAGAAAGGCCTGATAACCGCGTTTATCGATGAAGCAGATCTCCTGGCTGTCCGGTTTGGCCGCGTTAACCAGGCCGTTCGCAGCGGCCAGGTCGCGAACCTTGTCCTTGGTCCAGGTTCCGAGCGGCAGCAAAGTATGGGCCAGCTGTTCCTGTGTCAGGCGATACAGGACATAAGCCTGGTCCTTGCGCGGGTCGATGCCCCGCCGGAGATGGTACAGGCCGTCACGCTCATCCTTCTCGATCCGGGCATAGTGTCCGGTGGCGATAGAGTCAAAACCCATGGCCAGGGCCCGCTCCAGCAAAAGCTTGAATTTGATTTCCCGGTTGCAGGTGACGCAAGGATTTGGCGTCCGCCCCCGGCTGTATTCGCGAATGAATTCGGCGACGACCAAGCGCCGGAAAGCATCGCGGAAATCAAAGACTAAATGATCAATGCCCAGATGCCCGGCAACCCGGCGGGCTTCCAGAACGCTTTCCGGCTCGCAGTCCGGCCCGCAGTCCGGTTGTCCGGCCGCAGTTTCGCTGCCAGGATCAGACCATAGCCACAAGGTTGCCCCGGTCACTTCGTAACCTTGACGCCGGAGCAGCAGGGCGGCTGCGCTGCTGTCCACACCGCCGCTCATGCCCAGCAAGACCCGTTTCATGGCTGGCTGTCCGGATCGATCGGACTGACCGAGCTGTTGGGGCAAAACTGGTGTTCCAGGACCAGGCGCTGACTGAACCGGATGCCCTGGCGGGTGTTATCCTGCAGGCAGAGTTCTGCCGCCAGCGCACCGATATCGGCTGCCGGCTGCTGGACGGTGGTGATGCAAAGTTTCAGCAAGCCCGTTGTGTCGATGATGTCAAAAGCTGCGACCGAAAGGTCGCCGGGGATATCGAGCCCTTGATCCAGGACGGCTTTCACCGCGCCGTAAGCCATAAAATTGTTGGCGATGCAGACTGCCGTCGGCCGATCAGCCTGCGGACGCCGCAGGAAATCCTCCATAATTTCCCGGCCCGATTCCTCACGGAAATCACCGTGGCTGAACCAGTCTGCTCCCGGCTCGATGCCGGCAGCCTCTAAAGCCAGCCGCCAGCCCTGCTGGCGCTCATCGGAAGAAGACTCGCCGGCCGGGCCGGCAATCAGGAAGATCCGGCGATGCCCCCGGCGGATCATGAACTCAGTTAATTCCCGGGCAGCCCGGGTGTTGTTGATCGTCACGCTGTTGATCTCCCGGGCAGTCGCCGGAACGTTGTCAAAAAAGACGACCGGACGTTCGACCGGCAGATAAACCTGCTGGGCTTCCGGTCCGCTGAAGGTTGTGGCGACGATCAGGCCGGCCACTTTCTGGCGCAGCAGCAGCTGCGTGGCATCGCGCTCCCGCTGCTTGTTTTCATCGGTATTGCAGAGAATAACCGTATAGCCGTTCAGGGAGGCTACCCGTTCAATGCCTTTGATGACCGTAGCATAAAAAGGATTGGATATATCCGGCACAATAACGCCGAGAACTTTGGCAACATTGGTTTTTAAACTGCGGGCGTTCTGGTCGGGCTGGTAATCATATTTTTTCAGGGCATCGAGTATCCGTTTCCGGGTGTCCGGGTCGACCCGGTTCTGGTTGTTGACAACCCGGGAAACGGTGGAAACCGAAACCTTGAGCTGACTGGCAATATCTTTGAGTTTAGCCACCTGTCTTCACCTCATCCTGGCAGCCGGGAAATCTGATTGGGCGCCGCCGGCTTTCAGATCCCAGTATAGCATGAATGACAAAGAACAGGACAGGCGCCCGCGTTACGGTTATATCCAATTCCAGAACGCCCGTCCGGCTTTTGCTGCGGCGAAACGGCTCGCAAAATCCGGCTGGAAAACCAGTCTAGAAATCCAGTTCGTAGATTTCGCCGATCGGCTCGCAGAGGCTGTCAAATCCGGTTTCTGTGACGACGACGCCTTTTTCCCAGCGAATGCCGAAGGTGCTGCCGGAGACAAAAGTATCGATCTGGAAGGTCATGCCCGGCTGCAGCAGATATTCGGAAGTGCTTTCCATCCAGGGCGCCTCAACTTCGATCATCCCGGTGCCATGGCAGGGGCCGTAGACGAAATTATCCTTGTAGCCGCGGTCGCAGTACATCCGGTAGAAATCAGAAGCGATATCGCCGGAACGCACCCCGGCCTTCAGCCTGGCTTCGGTCCAGCGGTGCGCCTCCAGGCCGAACTCAACGATCCGGCGTTTCTCGGGCGTGAGTTTGCCGATGCAGACCGGGTAGCCGATGCTGGGCGAATAACCGTCGACTTTGGCCGAAAGGTTCAGCTGCACGATGTCCCCCTTGAGGATTTCCCGGTATGACGGGCGGGAAATGGCGTGGCTGGTGGATTTCTCGCTGAATACGTACATCGGCAGGCCTTCATATTCGGCGCCGTTTTCATAGATCACGCGCTGGGCGATGCCGACCATCTGCAGTTCGGTCACCCCGGGACGCAGGTTTTTCCGCACTTCATCCATAGCCAGGCTGGTGATGCGGAAACCTTCGCGCATGCAATTCAGCTCATTGACCGACTTGATGCTGCGCAGGCTGGTCATGATGTCGAAGCAGTCGACGATCTCCGCCTGCGGATAGCATTCCTGCAAACCGCTCATCATGACGGCCGTTGTGTCGAGAAGGCTGCAGACGCCGATCCTGATCTTCTCGCCGGAAACGCCCAGGCCCTGGAAAATGTCCCGGTAGGTGCTGGTTTTAGTCTCCGGATAGGAAGGGTTGGCGGATTCCCGATAATAAAGGGCGGTGTAAATCTTGCTGATGCGGCTGACATCAGAGGCGAATTTTGTGCTTTCCGGCCCGACGATGATGGCGGCATTCCCCGAAGGCGTGATCGCGACGCCGGCCCGTTCGAACAACGGCCAGTAACCGGAAAAATAGCGCACATTCGCATAATCCGACTCCGTCGAATTGACCAGCAGTACATCGACGCCGAATTTTCCGGCCAGCGCGGCAGCTTTGCGGATTCTCTCCTGGTATTCCTGATCCGGGATACAAATTCTCGACATAATGGACACCTCTATCTCTCTTTTAGTATAGATTGATTTTTGCCGGCAGCCCAAATCTATTAAAACAGGGCTAACGTTGTCATTCTGTAAAAACGTTACTACAAAAACATCATAACGTATTTGCTGGTTTTGTCAAGATAACTGCTGGAGATAATGATTAATTTCACTCTGTTTGTAGAAACGTTATTACATGCTTACAGGTCTATCGTAAATTGTCCCGCAGTCCGCTTTCAAATTCACGGCCATGCCAAGTAAACCGGCTTTGATTTGATGTATAATTAAACCGTAAGAACTCGGTATGAAATCATGTATTTGCCGGCAGAAACCATCTGCCGCACCGTTTACAGAAAGTCGGTGATCGATTGTATGTCCGAGGAATATGACGTTCTGGCCGGTTACGTTTTGCCGCACCCGCCGGTGATCGTTCCCGGTGTCAATCGCGGCCCCCATGAGGCGGCCGCGACCGAAGCGGCGATGCGCCAGCTGGCCGGGGAATTTGCCCGGATCCGGCCGGAAACGGTGGTCATTCTATCCCCCCACGCGCCGATGTTCAGCGATTATCTTTTTATGTACGATGCGACGGTACTGACAGGAAGCCTGGGCCGTTTTGGTGCTGGGCAGGCCAGTTTGTCTTTGCCGCAGGACCAGGAGCTGCATCAGGAGATCCGCCGCTGCCTGGAACTGGCAGGAATCAATGGCGGCAGCCTGAGCCCGGAACAGATGCGCCGGCATCAGATCGAAGCGGAGCTGGACCATGGCGTGGTTGTGCCCTTGTACTTTCTGGCCCAAGCCTATTCCGGATTTAAGCTGGTGGCCTTGTCCTGTTCTAATCTGCCGCTGCCGCAGATCTATCAGGCCGGCAGCCTGATCCGCCAGGCTGCAGCCCGCCTGAACCGGCGGATTGTCATCATAGCGAGCGGCGACCAGTCACACAAGGTCAATGAGCAAAGCCCTTACGGTGTCAGCCCGGAAGGCGCCCAATATGACGCACAGGTGGCCGCCAGCTTTCGTGACGGCGACCTGGTCCGACTGCTGAGCATCGATGTTCAGGTCAGGCAGCGCTCCGCGGAATGCGGCTACCGGTCGCTGGTCATGCTGTGCGGCGCTTTCAGCCGGCGGGCGGTCCGTTCCCGGCTGGTTTCCTACGAAGCGCCTTATGGCATCGGTTATTGCGTGGCGGCTTTGCATTCGGACCCCGAACGGCCGGAACCGATTGATGATGTCCTGGAACTCGCGCTATCCCGGCAGCGTGAGCTGAATGACGCCCGCCGGAAACAAGCGTCGCCGCCGGTGCAGATCGCCCGGCAGACCCTGGAGGCATACGTCCGGGAACATCAGACCTGCCGGGCCGGTGATTTTTCCGGCTTGACCGGCGCGGAATTCTTGTTTCGGGAACAGGCCGGTGCTTTTGTCTCCCTGAAAAAATTCGGCGAACTGCGCGGATGTATCGGTACAACCGCGCCCACTACTGATTCCCTCGCCGATGAGATCGTCCAGAATGCGCTCAGCGCCGGACTGCGTGATCCGCGCTTTGAACCGGTGACAGCCGGCGAACTGGCCGATCTGGTTTATAGCGTCGATGTTCTAGGCACGGCGGAACCGATTGCGGATAAGAGCGAGCTTGACCCGGCAAAATACGGCGTCATTGTCCGCAGCGGATCGCGATCCGGATTGCTGCTGCCCGATCTGGAAGGTGTCGACACCGTCGAAGAACAGCTGGCGATCGCCTGCCGCAAGGCTGGTATCCGGGCTGGTGAGCCATATCAGATGTTGCGTTTCCAAGTCACCCGTTATACTTGAGGACGGCACGATGGATGATCTGCATCAGGCCCTCCATTGGCTGCCCCTGGACGAAGGTCAGGTCCGCTGTGAACTATGCCCGCACAAATGCCGGATCGCGCCTGGCCGCAGTGGCATTTGCCGGGCGCGGAAAAATATCGGCGGCTGTCTGGTTGCCTGGAGTTATGGCAAAATCACATCCTTGTCACTGGATCCGATCGAGAAGAAGCCGTTGTTCCGCTTTCATCCCGGCAGCCGCATTTTGTCGGCCGGATCCTTCGGCTGTAATTTCCGCTGCAGCTTTTGCCAGAATTGGACCTTATCCCAGCAGGAAGCCGAGTGGCGGCAGATCCAGCCGGACGAGCTCGCCGCCCTGGCCCGCAAGACCGTGCCCCAGGGCAATATCGGCGCGGCTTTTACCTATAACGAGCCCTTGGTCAGCTATGAATATGTTCTGGACTGTTCGCGCTTGATCCGGCAGGCCGGGCTGCAGAATGTCCTGGTCACCAACGGCTTCATCAATCCGGATCCGCTCGAAGAGCTGCTGCCCTGGATCGATGCGCTGAACATCGACTTGAAATCCTGGGATCCGGATTTCTACCGGCGTATATGCGGCGGTGAAATCGAGGCGGTCAAAGCTACCATTGCCCGCTGTGCCCGGACCTGCCATGTGGAGATCACGACTCTCCTCATTCCTGGACTTAATGACGCCGAAAAGGATATCCAGGCGCTGGCGGCCTGGCTGGCGTCGATTGACCGGACGATACCGCTGCACCTGACACGCTACCATCCGGATTACAAAATGAAGGAACCGGTGCCGATCGGCCTGGCACGCATGCAGCAGCTGGCTGACCTGGCCCGGCGGGATCTCCGCGATGTTTTTTTAGGGAATGTCTA
>DOFA01000008.1 GCA_003532195.1 Clostridiales bacterium | reverse complement strand
AACAAATGTGCGATGCGCGTCTGTCCGCTCGTAAGGTGTCGTGCCGAAGCCGACCAGGCAATCGGAAAGGGCGCTTCGCTGGCTTGACCGGATCGGCCGGCCATTCAAGCGGGCGCCGCCCCCGGATTCGGCGGCGAAAAGTTCGTCCAGCCAGGGATTGAAGATATACCCCTGCCGCAGATGGCCATCGGCTGCCAGAGCCAGCGAAATGGCCGAATGGCGGCAATTCCGCATCAGGTTGGTCGTGCCGTCGACGGGGTCAAGAATCCAGGTCGGCCGGTCATAGATAAACCGGTTGCCTGCAGCTTCTTCAGTAATAACAGCATAATCGGGAGTCAATGCTTTTAAGTTCCTGACGATCAGCTGTTCGACATCCAGATCGATTTCCGTCACAAAATTTTTATCGCTTTTCTCTGTAAACTGCAGCCCCTGATCCTGACGGCTAAGTATCAGCCGGCCGGCTTCCCGGATGATGGAAGGAACCGCAGCCTTGATCTTTGCCGGAACTATGAACGGATCAATCATGATCTATACCTCGTTATCTACTGTTTTCCGATAACGCAGTTTAACATGGCGCAGGCTGATCGGGCAACCCAGAGGGCAAGTCCGGCTAAATGTTCATAATTCGGTTATGATTCCGTCACGTCATCATCCGGATTTTCCTGTATTCTTAACATGAACCTTATATTGACTAGCGGTCAGTCAAAAGTCTGACCACAGAAGCGAATTTGCATACAAGACCAAACAGGTAAAGGCAGGAACAAAAATGGGATACATCCAGCTGCAGAATGTGCAGAAACGATATAAGATGGGCGATGTGACAATCGCCGCCGCTGACGGCGTCAGTTTTGAGATCGAAAAAGGCGACTTTGCGGTGGTTGTCGGCGCTTCCGGCGCCGGCAAGACCACAATCCTCAATATTCTTGGCGGCATGGACGCGGCGGACGGCGGTATCATCCGCGTTGCCGGCGCCGATATCGGCACCTTCTCCCGCCGGATGCTGACCGACTATCGGCGTTATGACATCGGCTTTGTTTTTCAGTTTTACAACTTAATTCAGAACCTGACCGCCCGGGAGAATGTTGAACTGGCTTCCCAAATCAGCCGCAGCCCGCTGGATGTCGATCTGGTTTTGCAGCAGGTCGGGCTGCAGGACCGAAAAAACAATTTTCCGTCCCAGCTATCCGGCGGCGAGCAGCAGCGGGTGGNNGTGGCGATCGCCCGGGCGCTGGCCAAAAATCCTAAGCTTCTGCTTTGCGACGAACCAACCGGCGCCTTGGATTACCAGACTGGCAAGGCGATTTTAAAATTGCTGCAGGACACCTGCCGGACGACCGGTATGACCATCATAGTCATTACGCACAACTCCGCGCTGACAGCAATGGCTGACAAAGTTGTCCGGATGAAAAACGGCAAGGTCGTTGACATTGTTATCAATGATGAACCTCTGCCAGTGGACGAGATCGAGTGGTAATGGCTAAACAGTCTTTCATCCGGGACATTTTCCGCACCATCTGGAAAACAAAATCAAGGTTTTTGTCCATCATGGCGATTATCGCCTTGGGTGTGGGTTTTTATGCGGGTATCAACGCGACCGAACCGGATATGCTTCTGTCAGCAGACTCACATTATCAGAAACAGAACCTGTCGGATTTCCGGATCCTTTCGCCGCTGGGTTTTACTGAGGAGCAAATCAGTCTCGTCAGTCAGACCGAAGACGTTGCCACAGTCCAGACAGGATATTCCAAGGATCTTTTTCTGACCACAGCTACCGACAATACCTATACGGTCCAGCTCTTCAGCTGGAACGCGGCTGACAGCCAGAACCCGGACGCCCTGAATCTTCCGATGATTGCTGAAGGCAGGCTGCCGGAAAATCCCGGCGAGATCGTCATTGAGAATAGCATCAATACGCCGGATGAAATCGCGATCGGCAGCGTGGTGACACTGGCGCTGCCAGAAGATCAAAACCTGGACGATTATCTGGCGGCAACGACCTATACGGTTGTCGGCCTGATCAATTCGCCCCGATATATCAGCTTTGAATTGGGGCAAACCAACATTGGCGACGGATCGATTGACTTTTATGCTTGCATCGGCCATACAGATTTCCGGCTCAGCCGGGTTACGGATTTGTATGTCCGGACCCATTCTTCCCAGACCCTGGCCGCCTATTCGGCGGAATACGAAGCGCATCTGGCTGTCCTGACCCCGAAATTGGAAGCCTTGGGCAGAGAAGCGATGGCCGCGGAAATCGCCCTGCTGCGTGCCACTCTGGAAGGGAATGCCGAAAGCCAGCTGCTGAAAATACCTGATCACTGGTATGTGCTGGATCGGGACAGCAATCCGGGCTATTCCGGATATGGCGATGATGCCGATCGAATCGGTGAGGTGGCTAAAGTTTTCCCGCTTTTCTTCTTCCTGGTAGCGGCTTTGGTCTGCTTGACGACCATGACCCGCATGGTTGAAGAAGAACGAAACCAGATCGGCACCATGAAGGCACTGGGGTACAGCACAGCGACCATCGCGGCCAAATATCTGATTTATGCCCTGCTGGCCAGCCTGTCCGGCGCCCTGGCCGGCCTGGCGATCGGATTCCGGCTTTTTCCGGGCTTAATTATGAATGCCTATGGCATCATGTACGATATTCCAGTCAGCCTGATGCCCATGCATCTGGATTTGGCGGCCCTTTCCATTTCGCTGGCCCTGATCACCACGATTTCGGCAGCCCTGACAGCTTCGCTGCATGAACTGCGCGCC
The DNA here is from genome assembly GCA_003532195.1 of Clostridiales bacterium. GTDB lineage: Bacteria > Bacillota > Clostridia > Saccharofermentanales > UBA5734 > UBA8949. The sequence goes on along the minus strand of DOFA01000008.1, from coordinate 13,285 downwards.
GGGCCGGCCGTCCTGATGCAGCCGCGCGCGCCGAAACCGGGGAAAAGAATCCTGCTCGAATACATCCGGCCGCTTTGGAAATGGCTGTCTTTCTCCCGCAAGGTAACAGCCCGGAACATCTTCCGTTACAAAAAGCGGTTGCTGATGACCGTGATCGGCATAGCCGGCTGCACCGCTTTGCTGGTCACAGGCTTGGGTCTGCGCGATTCGATCGGAGCGATCATCGGCAAGCAGTTCGACGAGATTTTCCTGTACGATGCCCAGGTTGTCCTGGATCTGGATACTGATGCGAAGGATCGCGATGCCAGCCAGATCCTCGGCAATCGTCCCGATGTCCAGTCTTACCTGGAGATTTCCAGCGCAACTGTCAGCGCTTCGGCGGCCGATTCCGGACGAACCTTCGAGGCCGCTTTGCTGACACCGTCCGATCCCGAAGCTTTTACGGCTTATTTCGACCTCCATGAGCGGCTGTCGGGCCGCAAGCTGGCCCTGGCTGACGATGGCGCCATCATAACGGAAAAGCTGGCCAAACTTCTCAATCTGGATACAGGAGACGTTTTGGCAATCACGGATTCGGATAATCGTGCCTGGGTCGTTCCAATCGCCGGCATCGCCGAGAATTATCTGGCGCACTATATCTACCTGTCGCCGGAATACTTTGCTATAATCACTAACAGAACACCAGAGTACAATTCGGTTGTCTTCAATGTGGCAGAAGCAGCGGAAATGGACCAGGCCTCGTTCAAAGAGGATCTGCTCAGCTTTTCCGGCGTTCGGGGGGTAATGTTTACGGTCAGCCTGGCAGATGAATTCAACGATACGCTGCAGAGTCTGGACTATGTGGTCATGATTCTGGTTTTATCGGCCGGCGCCCTGGCCTTTATCGTCCTCTTCAACCTGACGAACATCAACATCACGGAACGGATCCGGGAGATCGCCACCATCAAAGTCCTGGGCTTTCGGGACAGGGAAGTTTCCGTTTATGTATTCCGGGAGAATTTCATTCTGACTGCCATCGGCACCGCGGCTGGCTTGCTGCTGGGATTTTTCTTGCATCGCTTTGTTATTGGCACGATGGAAATTGACCTGATGATGTTCGGCCAGGATGTCAGCGTTCTGAGCTACCTGCTGGCAATAGCCCTGACCGTGGCTTTTGCCGGCCTGGTGAGCCTTTTCATGCATCATCGCTTGCGGAAAGTCAGCATGGTAGAATCGCTGAAATCCTCAGAATAAGCCTTGACGATGCCCAGCCAGAAAAGGAAGTGGAGAAATGCGCATTACTAAAGATCCGGCAGTCCGGCGCCAGGAAATTGTCGAACAAGCCCGCCTCCAGTTTGAGGCGCGGGGGATCAGCAAAACTTCCATGAACGAAATCGCCGTCGGCGTTGGCGTTGCCAAAGGTTTGATTTACTACTATTTTCCCTCCAAGGAGCATCTGGTTGAAGAGGTGATCAGCCAGTTTATTCAGGAGCTGGATGAATCCCTGAGCCAGATCATCCAGCGCGGCGACCTGGATTTTTACGCGAAGCTGACAGCGATTCTGGAGCTGTATTTCAGCGCGATCCGCAGCCATCCCACCGTCATGGTCTTTTCACCGGCCGATCCCGGTGTTTTTAGCCTGATCCGCGAACGGATGTCGGAGATCGCCCTGCGCCATGCGGGCGTTCTCCTGCAACAGGGCATGCAGCAAAACCTGATCCAGATCCGTTACCCGGAGCACATGTTGCGCATGCTCATCCGGGGCCTGGGCGACCTTTACATCGAAGGGGTCCGCCAGCTGCCGATTCTGGTGACACTGATCGAGCAGACCCTGGGCCTGGAAAAAGAGCGGCTGTATTTAAATGAAAGGTGTCTCTCAGGGCCGGATTGACCGCAGCATGGCGACTGCCTGTTCGGTTCTGCGCAAGATCTCGGCAAAATCGCCGGCTTCGATCAGTTCTTTCGGCGCCATCCAACTGCCGCCGATCGCCAGGATTTTCGGGCTTTTCAAGTAATCGGCCGCATTCTTGGCGGAAATCCCGCCTGTCGGTACGAAGCGGATGCCGGGGAAAGGGCCGCACAAGGCCTGAATGGTGGCTAGACCGCCGTAGTTTTCCGCGGGGAAAAATTTGAAGGTATCCAGGCCCAGCAGGAGGCCCTGCATGATTTCCGAAGGGGTGACGGCGCCCGGCAGAATCGGGCATTGGCGCTCCTGGGCGGCGCGGACCAGATCGGCGTCCAGGCCGGGCGAAACCGCGAATGATGCGCCGGCATCCAGGGCCGCGTCCAGCTGTTCCGGGGATAGGATCGTACCGGCGCCGGCCAGCATGTCCGGAACCCCGTTTTTGATCCGGGCCAGAGCTTCCCGGGCCGCGGCGGTGCGGAAAGTGATTTCGATCACCCGGATGCCGCCGGCCAGCAGGGCTTTGGCCAGAGGGACCGCTTGAGCGGCATCATTGATGACGATAACCGGGACAATGCCGCACATTTCGATTTGCTTCATCACACTAGCCATAAGATGCTCCTTGAACAGCCAACCGCTGCTTCTTTAAAAATCTGGATCAAGCTTATCACAGGTTGAATTCCGGTACAAGACAAAGCCGGTCAGGCAGCAGCGCCAGGCCGGCGTCAGGCCAGCCTGACCAGACAGCAAAAACTTATAGCCGATCCGGGGGAAAAGACACTTTATTTTATCAGCAGGTTGGCTTATTCTAAAATGGGTATCTGAAAACCACACCTTATCGGATCAGACAGGAGGCTTTATGTATTCATTAAACAATGGGATTCTGCATCAGGATGGAAAACCGGTTCTTGCACTGGGCCTGTCCTATTATGCTTCATATCATCCCCAGAAAGTCCCGGTTCTGGCTGACGGCGACCGCGAAGGCCAGATGGACCTGGATTTGCGGGAAATGGCTGAAGCCGGTTTCAATATCCTGCGTTTTGCGGCTCTCGGGAATTTCCGGCGAGTCGGCGAGGGCGCCGCAGGTATTGAAGCTGAATTTCCGCTGATCGACCGGGGGGTCTCGGCCGCCCATGAGGTCAATATGGCGGCCATGGTGCGGCTGCAGGGGTATACGCTCAATGTTTCCGGGTACACCGGCGAAGCGATGGTCACGCCGGAAGGCCGCGAGCTAGGCCTTTATGAGTGTTTTCTGCGGGCCTCGCTCAATCACGAGGGCATCCTCAGGGACAACGAAGACTGCACGGCGGCATCCGCCAGGCACTTTTCCGGCTTCCCGTCCGTCGTCAGCCATCAGATCTATAACGAACCGGCCTACCATTTTGGCGTCGATTACAATCCGCATTCGATCGCTGCGTACCGGCGCTGGCTGGTCAGCGAAGGGATCAAGGACGAGTCGGCAGCCCAGGCGACCGATCCGCCGCGTAAAAGGCCAGAAGCCGGCGCCGACCCGTCGGAATGGATCACCTGGCGGCTGTTCCATTACCAGCGCCTGAACTGGTACATGGGTCATCTGGCGGGTATCGCCCGCCGGAATAACCCAGCCGCCGAGACCCTGACCTGCCTGATGAATTGCCCGCTGTCCCCGGGAGCCGTCATGTTTGGCGAAGATTACTACCGCACAGCACAGGACATGGAAATCCTCGGCATCACCCATTACACCCCCGCCTGCGGCGAAAGCCAGTGGAATGCCAGCGAAACCCTCGACGCCGCGGAAAGCGCCGCCGCCTCCTTTGGCAAGCATGCCTGGCTTATTGAATACAACGCCCGTACAGACATGCCGGCCAGCGAATGGGACCGCGAGACCTATTCGGCTGTGGGCAGCGGCATTAAAGGGATCCTCTACTACCAGTGGCGCGCCGATTTTCCGTTCGCCGACGGGCCGGAGCCGAACCAGTTCGGCATCCTGTACAACGACCGCACCCGGACGGCGGCTTACGCCAGCGCCGTGGCCATGAACCGGCTGATCAACGACAAACTGAGCAGCCGCATTGCCCTGGCCGAAAAGTGCCGCGCCGGAGTGGCCGTCCTGTTTTCTGAGAAGGCCAATGCTTATTATGATGCTGTCGATCACGGCCAGAGCCGGACCGCGCATAACATGATGCATGCTTACCGGTTATTTCGCAAAGCCGGCGTGCCGGTCGATTTCACCCGCGCCTGCGACCTGGCGGCAAATCCGCTTGGCGTCCGGCTTCTGATCGTTCCCGCACGGGGCGGGCTGAGCCGGCAGGAAATCGGCCAGATTCTCGATTTTCAGAACAAGGGCGCTCAGGTTGTTGAGTTCAATGCCGAAAACAATGGTTTTTATCAGTTTTGCGAAACGCCGGTTCAGCGGAAACACGGATATATCTATGACGATAACAGCGCCGAAGAGATTCTGGATATCGCTGGCATCCGGCCAATGATCCTCATTGAAGGCAGCCGGCAGGTCGACGGCAAGCTGATTGCCGGCCAGGGCTATCACATCGTCTGCCTGGTCAACACGGACATTCGTGAACGCATACAGGCTGCCGGCACAGTCGCTTTGTCCCTGGATATTGGGACGCCCGCCGCGGCGGTGCACCGGATCACCTTTCTGACGCCGTCCGCTGAAATCGGATTATCCGCCTGCGACCGGGACGGCCGTCTGCAGATCACTTTGCCGGAGCTCAGGCTGGGCGCGTTCCTGGTTATCGAGCACGATCTGGAGCCGGCCAGAGGGAGGACACCATGCTGATCTACAACGGCCAGATTTTCGGCGAGGACGGGAAGTTCCGTCCGGCCTCTTTACGGATTACCGGCGATCGGATCCAGGAAATTTATCCGCCGGGTGTCGGTATACCGGTGAGCGATTCGCCCGGTTCATGGAATGCTTCAGGGTGCCTGATCATTCCCGGCCTGATCGACATTCACACACATGGCTCTGCCGGCCGCGAATTTTGCGACGGGCGCTCCGGATCGCTCCAGGTGATGGGACGCTATCTGGCCAGCCAGGGTATCACGACATTCATGCCCGCATCCATGACTTTGCCGGAGGAATCGCTGGCCGATGCTTTCCGGCAGGCTGCTTCGTATAAAAGGCAAAATTTGTCAGACCGGGCGGAACTCGCCGGCATTTATATGGAAGGTCCGTTTTTTGCCAAAGAGAAAAAAGGCGCGCAATCTGCTGAATACCTGCGTCAGCCCGACATCGCTTTCTTCGACCGCCTGGATTCGGTCAGCAACCGTTTGATCCGCGTGCTCTGCGTCGCGCCGGAACTGGCCGGAGTCCCTGAGTTCATTGCCCGGGTCAAGAGCCGCTGCGTGGTTTCCCTGGCTCACACAGCGGCCGATTATAGCACGGCTGCGGCGGCCTTTGCCGCCGGAGCGTCCCTGGTCACCCACCTGTTCAACGCCATGAACCCTTTCGGTCATCGCCAGCCCGGCGTACCGGGCGCTGCCTTTGACCATGGGTCTTCGGTTGAATTGATATCTGACGGGATTCACTTGCATCCTGCGGTGATCCGGGCAGCTTTCAAGCTGTACGGCGCCGACCGGGTCATTTTGGTCAGCGACTCCATGGCGGCCTGCGGCATGGCGGACGGGGAATACCTGCTGGGAACGCAGCAGGGTCATGTCGCCAACGGTGAAGCGCGCCTGGCTAACGGCACGATCGCCGGCTCNNGACGACCTGCCTGAGCGAAATGCTGCGGCGTGCGGTTAGTTTTGGCATTCCGCCGGCCGACGCCATCCGGGCTGCGACTTTGAATCCAGCCCGGCTTCTTGGCCTGGCAGATCGCGTCGGCTCGCTGGCTGTCGGCAAACAGGCCGACCTGGTGATCCTGGATGATCAGCTGCGCATTGTCCGGGTCCTGCTGCGCGGCAGCTGGTATACCTGAACTCGGCGGGCGTGGGGGGGGGTAACCTGCACATGAAAACGGAAAACGCTTATTCAAAACATGACATCGATCTTTCTGGGCGCCACAGCTTCACCTATACGGCCGACCGGGACTGCCGGTACATGAAAAAGGCCGATGCCGAGGCTGACGGCCTTCAGTTCTACCCTTGCAGCATACCCGGCAATTTCGAGCTGGACCTGGAAGCGAACGGCTTGACCGGAGATCCGTTTTTTGGTATGAATCCGGAAAACATGCGCCAGGAATTTGAGCAATGCCATGTCTTTTATTCCTTATCCTTTGCCGCGGCTTTGCAGGCGGGCGCCGAGCCCTGGCTGGTTTTCGAAGGCCTTGACTGTTATGCCGATGTTTATCTGAATGGGCACGCCATTGGGTCTTTTGAGAATATGCTGGTCGAGCAGGAAGTCTGCGTTGCATCCTGCCTGCAGGCGGGCGGCAACGAGCTTTTCATCCATATTCGTCCGGCGGTCCTGGAAGCCAGGAAATATCCCTGCGCCCAGTCTCTCTACGCCAATCCGCTGCTTTACGAGTCGGTCCAGGTGCGCAAGGCGCCGCATATGTACGGGTGGGATATCATGCCGCGCTTTCTTTCAGCCGGCGTCTACCGGCCGGCCCGCCTCGAATGGCGGCCGTTGGAACGTATTCTGGAATTATATTTGAAGACGCGGTCAATCCGGGACGGCGAAGCGGAACTGGACTTGTTTTATCACCTGCAAACCGATCTCAACGGCGATTATGCGCTGAATGTGGAGATGAACTGCGGCAGCAGCCGGTTTTATCGCCAGTTTCCCGTCTTCTTCACTGTCGGCCATGCCGTGTTCAGCCTGGCGGACGCCAAACTCTGGCACCCGAAAGGGCAGGGTGAACCGAGCTTATATGAGGTCAGCGTGACCCTGGAAAAGCAGGGCGGCGCCTGTGATTGCCGCCGCTTCACCCATGGCGTGCGCACAGTCGAGCTAAGGCGCACGGCCCTGACGACGCCCGAGGGCGATGGCGAATTCGTTTTTCTGGTCAATGGCCGCAAGGTTTTCTGCAAAGGGTCCAACTGGGTTCCGGCTGACGCGTTCCATTCCCGCGACCGGGAACGGATCCCGCGGATCCTGGAGCTGGTCAACGATCTGAATTGCAATATGCTGCGCTGCTGGGGCGGCAATGTCTATGAAGACGAGCTGTTCTATGATATCTGCGACCGGTCGGGCATCCTGGTCTGGCAGGACTTTACCATGGCCTGCTGCGTCTACCCTCAGGACGACGATCTGCAACGCCGGCTGCGCGAGGAAGCCACGCTGGCCGTCAGGCGGCTGCGCAATCACCCCTGCATTGCCCTCTGGGCGGGCGACAACGAATGCGACCAGGCTATCTTCTGGAATCATTCCAGCTTCATGCCCGAAGACAACCAGCTGACCCGGGAAGTGCTGCCCCGCGTCTGCAAAATCCACGACGGAACGCGGCCCTATATCGCCAGCTCTCCGTTTTACGACACCGCGGTTAACGCCTCGAACCGCCGTTATACACCGGAAGACCACCTCTGGGGACCGCGGAATTACTTTAAAAGTTCCTATTACCTGACCGCCCCTTGCCATTTTGTCAGTGAAATCGGCTATCATGGNNCTGGCCCGGTTCATTGCCCGGGACAATCTCTGGCCGGCCCGGGGAAACGAGCAATGGCTGCTCCATGCCAGTTCGCCCAACCGGAAAGCCAAGCTCTATGATTACCGGGTTGAATTGATGCACAAGCAAATTCTCGAGCTGTTTGACCGTGATCCGGACAACCTCGAGGATTTCGCCTTTGCTTCCCAGGCGGTCCAGGCCGAAGCCAAGAAGTTTTTCATTGAGCGTTTCCGGACCGGGAAATGGCGCCGGACCGGAATCCTCTGGTGGAACGTCATGGACGGCTGGCCGCAATTTTCCGACGCGGTCGTCGATTACTATTTTAATAAGAAGATCGCCTACAGCTTGATCAAGAACGTCCAGGCCGATGTCTGCGTCAGCATGTCCGAACCGGAGGACTGGAACCATGCGGTGGTCATCTGCAACGATACCCGGCAAGATGCCGCATTATCGGTTAAAATCACCGACCTTGATACCGGCGAGATTGTTTTTGCCAGCCAGGCAACCGGCAAGGCGGACAGTTCGACGACGATCGGCAGCATCCCCTATCCGCGCCACCGGCAGCGTTTCCTGATTATTCAATGGGAAGGCGGCGCGCAGGGCAGAAACCATTACCTTTCGGGCGAACCGCCGTTCTCTCTGGAAACCTATCGGCGCTGGCTGCAGATTTCAGGCATTTTCCGCCGGGAGCAACTGGAAATCATCTGAAGTGTTCATTAATTCTTCACAGGCGCTTTTTGTTCTGATCATACTCGGTTGCTAAACTGAAAACAGAGCAGCAGACAAAGCAAGCGATGACCAGTTTTCTCCTCATTGATCCTCCTTTTGACATAACCCCGGGAGTGGTGGCCCGGGGTTTTGTTTTCTGCCGGTAAAAGGCATTTGATCACATTAAAAATATTATATTAAAAGCAACCGATCCGATCGTGCGCTTTCCGTATTCTTGATTATTCCCCTGATTACCGGTATAATCACACACATATTTCATGGAGAGGGAGGCATCGATATGAGCCGAGTCTTGATTATTGGCGCCGGCGGCGTTTCCAGTGTTGTGGTGCACAAATGCTGCCAGAACCCGGATGTTTTTACTGATATTCTCCTGGCTAGCCGGACCCTGGCCAAATGCGACGCGATCAAGGCCAGCCTGGACGGATGCCGGCCCCGGATCCTGACTGCGCAGGTCAACGCCGACCAGACCGGGGAACTGATTGCCCTGATTCAGAAATTCCAGCCGGAATTGGTGATCAATGTCGCGCTGCCCTATCAGGATCTGACGATCATGGATGCCTGCCTGGCCACCGGCGTAGATTATCTGGATACCGCCAACTATGAGTCACCGGAAACCCCCAAGTTTGAATATAAATGGCAATGGGCCTACCGGCAGCGCTTTGCCGGCGCCGGCATCATGGCTTTGCTCGGTTGCGGGTTTGATCCCGGCGTGACCGGCGTTTTCTGCGCCTATGCGCAGAAGCATTATTTTGATGAGATCCATACCATCGACATCCTCGACGCCAATGCCGGCGACCATGGCCTCCCTTTCGCGACCAACTTCAATCCGGAAATCAACATCCGGGAGATTACTGCCAAGGGCAGCTATTATGAAGACGGCCGCCAGATCGAAACCGAACCGCTGGCGATCCGGCAGCCCTATGATTTTCCGGAAATCGGCGTTAAAAACATTTACCTGCTGCACCATGAGGAAATCGAGTCGCTGGCTCAAAACATCAAGGGTGTCCGGCGTATCCGCTTCTGGATGACTTTTTCGGACAATTACCTGAACCACCTGCGGGTGCTGCAGAATGTCGGCATGACTTCGATCAGGCCGATCGAATTTGAAGGGCGGCCGATCATCCCGCTGCAGTTCCTTAAGGCTGTCCTGCCCGACCCGGCTTCTCTGGGGCCGCGCACCAAAGGCAAGACCAACATCGGCTGCATTTTCACGGGTGTCAAGGACGGCCGGCCGCGCCGCTATTATGTGTACAATGTCTGCGACCACCAGGCTTGCTACGCGGAAGTCGGGTCGCAGGCCATTTCTTACACCACGGGCGTGCCGGCGATGATCGGCGCCATGATGATGCTCAAGGGCATCTGGAAGAAGCCCGGTGTTTTCAACGTGGAAGAATTCGATCCGGATCCGTTCATGGATGCCTTGAACCGGAACGGGCTGCCCTGGCAGGAAAGCTTCGATCCGGTCTTGCCGGACTGATGGCGGGGACGGGCGAGAAACGGATTATGGCGATTGATTTTGCGGCTTTGCCGACGCCCTGCTATGTGGTCGACGAGAGTCTGCTGCAAAAGAACCTGGAGATCCTCCGCTCGGTCCGCCTGCGGACTGGCTGCCGGATTTTGCTGGCGCTCAAGGGCTTCGCGATGTTTGCCGTCTTTCCCCTGATCGGCCGGTATCTGGACGGCGTCACCGCCAGTTCGCTCTTTGAGGCCAGGCTGGGCCGCGAGGAGATGAACCGGGAAGTTCATGTTTTCGCCCCGGCCTATCAGGAAAGCGAATTTCCCGAGTTGCTCGGATATGTCGATCATATTGTTTTCAATTCGCTGGCCCAGTGGCGAAAATACCGCGCCCAGGTTCGCGCCCGCGACGGGCGGCGGATCGAATGCGGGATCCGGATCAATCCGGAGTATTCTGAGATCCGGACGCCTTTATATGACCCTTGCTTTTCCCACTCCCGCCTGGGCGTGACTCTGGCCAATTTCCAGCCGGCGGAGCTGGAACTGGCAGACTTGGACGGCCTGCATTTTCACACTTTGTGCGAACAGAATGCCGACACCCTGGAGCGGACGCTTCGCGTGGTCGATGAGCGGTTCGGCCCCTGGCTGAGCCAGGTGAAATGGCTTAATTTCGGCGGCGGGCATCATATCACCCGGCCGGATTATGACTGCGACAGCCTGGTGCGCTCGATTCAGATGATGCAAGATAAATATGGCCTGCAGATCTATCTCGAACCCGGCGAAGCGGTCGCCCTGGGCGCCGGCTTCCTGGTGAGCCGGGTTCTCGATATCGTTGACAACGGCATGCCGATTGCGATTCTCGACACGTCAGCCGCCTGCCATATGCCTGATGTTCTGGAAATGCCCTATCGCCCCGAGATTCTGGGAGCCGGCCAGCCTGGCGCCAAAGCCTGGACTTGCCGCCTGGCCGGACCGACCTGCCTGGCCGGGGATGTGATCGGCGATTATTCCTTCGACCGTCAGCTGCAGCCTGGCGACCGCCTGGTTTTCTGCGACATGGCTCACTATACGATGGTCAAGAACAACACCTTCAACGGCATCAATCTGCCGTCCATCGCCCTGGCAGGGGCTGACGGCAGCCTCAAGGTCATTCGCAGCTTCGGCTATGAAGATTTCAAGAGCCGGCTTTCCTGACGGCCTGATGGCAGAGCCTGACCGCAGAGCCTGACCGCAGAGGGTAAGGCCGGCCTAATCGAAGATGATCACACCCTTGACGATATTCTGGATATTGGCCACGGTTTCGGCGTAAGCGCGCGGCGTTTCTTCAAAGCGATATCGGTTGGAAACAATGCCGCTGATGTCGATCTTGCCGCCGGCGATGGCGGCAATCGCCGTCGGGTAGATGTTTTTATAGCGGAAAATAGAGCGGATTGTCAGCTCTTTGGTGCTGATCGGAGCCAGCGGCAGGCCGTTGACAGCATCAGCGGCCAGGCCGACCCAAACGACCGATCCGCCGGCTTTGGCGGCCTGCACGCTTTGGATGAGCGTCGCGTTGGCCCCGGCGCAGTCGATGACCACGCGGGCGCCCTGGCCGCCGGTCAGCCGTTTGACTTCCGCCAGCACATCGCCGGATTTGGCGTTGAAGGTGACAGCACCGATTTTGCGGGCCACATCGAGGCGCTTGTCGATGGTGTCAACCACGATGACTTGAGTCGCCCCATAAGCCTGGGCGGCGAGCAGGGTCACCAGGCCGATGCAGCCGGCGCCGAAAATCAGGACCGTGTCGCCAAGCCGGACGCCGCCGGTCAAAGCGGCGCTGATGCCGATTGCCAGCGGCTCGACCAGGGCGCCTTCGATGAAGGATACCTGATCGGGCAGTTTGAAGGCAAACTGCGCCTGATGAGCGACATAATTCATCAGGCAGCCCTGAACCGGCGGCGTGGCAAAAAATCGGATATCCGGACAGAGGTTATAATGGCCGCCCAGGCAGAACTCGCAGCGGCCGCAGGGAACGCCCGGCTCGAGCGCGACCCGGTCGCCGACCTGAAGGTTCGTGACAGCATCGCCCTTTGAGACGACGGTTCCGGCGCATTCGTGGCCGAGAATGAAGGGGTATTCGACGATGAAATCGCCGATCCGACCATGGGTATAATAATGAACGTCCGAACCGCAGATGCCGACGGCAGCCAGCTTAACCAGGACTTCGTCCGGCTTGATATCCGGCGCCGGGATTTCCCGGAACTCCATTTGACTGGGTGCGGTTAGATAAACAGCCGTGTTTTTCATGATTTTATACCTCCGATAAGCCTTGAGGGAATGTATTCCGGTCATTTTACAGCGCGGCGACCCCGCCGGCAGGGTCAGATTCGGATCAGGACCTTGCCGCGGCGGCGATAGGCAGAGTCGTTGAAGACCTTGTTGATTTCTGGCAGGGGCACGATGTCGGTGATGATCTCATCGACCTTGACCTTGCCGAGGGCAAGGATTTCTACCGCCCGTTCAAAGGTGTAGGGGTTGATGAAAGAAGAGGTCAGCTTCAACTGGCGCTTGAAGATATCGTAAGGCTGGATCGGCGTTTCCGCATCGGGAGCCGTCAGGCCGAACATCATGACAGTCGCGCCCTTGCCGGCCGACCGGATCGCCTGGGCGATGGTGGGGATGGTGCCGGCGCACTCGATCACGCAGACGACATTGGGCGTATTGGCAGCCAGAACAGCGTACAGGTCCTCGCCGGCCGGGTCGACGACAATATTGGCGCCGTATTTTAAGGCCAGGGCCCGTTTCTCCGGCACGATTTCCGAGACGATGATCTTGCCGGCACCGGACATCCGGGCCAGCTGCAGCATCAAGAGGCCAATCGGCCCGGCGCCGATGATCAGGACCGACTGGCCGGCCCGGATCTGGCAGAGGTCAATGCCGTTCAGGCAGCAGGACAGCGTTTCCGCTTGCGAAGCCGCTTCGAAGGATAAATGATCCGGGATCGGGTAGACCTGTTTCTCGCGAACCGTGACGAATTCGGCAAAACCGCCGTCGCAGGTGGTTCCGATGCCTATGCCGTTCTCGCAGAAATTGGCCATGCCGTTGCGGCAGTAATAACATTCGCCGCACATGTCGTTCGGATCGGCCGCGACCCGGTCACCCGGCCGGAAACGGGTCACCTGGCGGCCGACTGCGCTGACGACTCCGGAAAACTCATGGCCGATCACCGTCGGCGGCACCACCGGCGCCGCGCCGGGTTCTCCCTCGTAAATGTGGATATCGGTGCCGCAGACCCCGCAGAATTTAACCTGGATTCGCACCTGATTGTCAGCAGGCGGCAGAACGTCAATTTCGGTGACCCTGAGATCGTGTTTGCCATAAAAAACAGCTGCTTTCATGGATGTCCTCCCAAACCGGCCGTCTCCGGCTCTTGTGCTCAACCAACCTTATTATGCCTGATAACCGGTCTCATATTCAATAGGCCGCGTTGCCGGCCGACGGCATGCTATAATGAAAACATCAGGATGCCGCGCAAGCGAAGGCTCCGGAACAGGTGCAGTAAAGATGAACGACAAGAAGCGGTTCCATTTTGACAATATCTACCGCAGCGAACCCCGGGTTTTTGACGGCATCATCCTTTATCAGGTCGGGGACCTGAGTTGTGCCGGCAACTATGAAATCGGCGATCACATTC
>DOFA01000226.1 GCA_003532195.1 Clostridiales bacterium | reverse complement strand
GACCGTCCGCAGGGCGACCGCAGCGCTTCGCCTGCCGGCCGCGGCCGTGCCAAAGGCTTGAAAATTCCCGGCCTGCCGGATGAATTGAAAGAAAAATTGCCTGAACAGCCGCGAATCAACTTCGCCACCCGGGATGCTTTTGATAAAGAATCCAAACGAGATGACAAGCGGGACAATAAAAAAGACGCGGTTAAAACGATTCCCGACGTCAAGGACAAGCACCACAACCTGCAGCAGCAGGCTCAGGTCTTGTCCGGCCATGGCGTTTCCGCGGCACTGTCCGACGATAACATCCTCGATACCTTGTACAAAAATCCGGCCAAAGCCGCTAAAACCAGAACCGCCCGCGGTGGGCGCCGCGGCATGCCGCAGCCGCCCGCTCCGGTTATCCATGCGGTCCTGACCCATGTCAAATTGCCGGATGTCCTGACAGTTAAGGAATTTGCCGAAATCATCAAAAAAACAGCAGCTGAAGTGATCAAGAAAATGATCAAGTTCGGCATTATGGCAACGGTCAACCAGGAGATCGATTTTGAGACCGCTACGATCATCGCGGAGGAATTTGGCATTACAACCGAGAAAATGGTTGTCGTCACTGAAGAGGAAATTCTCTTTGATGATTCGGAAGACCAGGAAAGCGATCTCAAGCCCCGTCCGCCGGTTGTCGTGGTCATGGGCCATGTCGACCATGGCAAGACCTCGATTCTGGACCGGATCCGGTCGGCTTCTGTCGCGTCCGGAGAAGCCGGCGGCATTACCCAGCATATCGGCGCCTACACGGTCAAGGTCAAGAATCGCCAGATCACTTTCCTCGACACCCCGGGCCATGAGGCTTTCACAACCATGCGGGCCCGCGGCGCCCAGGTGACCGACATCGCAATCCTTGTCGTCGCGGCTGATGACGGCGTCATGCCGCAGACCATTGAAGCGATCAACCACGCCCGGGCCGCCAAGACCCAGATTGTGGTGGCCATCAACAAAATTGACAAAGAGGGCGCCAATATCGACAAGGTCAAACAGGAACTGTCCAAACAAGAGCTGATACCAGAAGAATGGGGCGGCACGACCGTCATGGTTCCGGTGTCGGCCAAGACCGGCCAGGGCATGGATGATCTGCTGGAAATGGTTTTGCTGACTGCCGACCTGCTTGATCTGAAGACCAATCCAGACAAACAGGCTAAAGGCACAGTCATTGAAGCCAAACTGGATAAAAACCGCGGCCCGGTGGCGACTGTCCTCGTTCAGCGCGGCACGCTGCGCACCGGCGACACTCTGGTGACCGGCTCCATTATCGGCCATGTCCGCGCGATGACCGACGACAAAAACAATATGGTCAAGAAAGCCGGACCTTCAATCCCGGTCGAAGTTCTTGGCCTGCCCGAAGTGCCCGAAGCCGGCGAGCTGTTTTATGCGGTCACCGACGACCGGGTCGCCCGGACCCTGGCTGACCGCCGCAAGGTTCAGCAGCGCGAGCAGCAGCTGCGCAGCAGCTCCCGGATGTCGCTCGACACCCTGTTCACCCAGATGGCAGCCGGCGAGGTCAAAGATCTGAATATCATCGTCAAGGCTGACTTGCAGGGCAGTGTTGAGGCGGTCCGGCAATCGCTGGACAAACTGAGCGGCCCGGAGGTCCGGGTTAATGTCATTCACGGCGCTGTCGGGGCGATTACGGAAACCGATGTCCATCTGGCTGAAGTTTCCAATGCCATCGTGATTGGCTTCAATGTCCGCCCGGCGGTGAATGTGGCGGATATGGCCAAAGACGCGGGTGTGGATATCCGGCTATATCGGATTATTTACAATGCGATTGAAGACATCGAAGCGGCCATGAAGGGCATGCTGTCGCCAAAATTCAAGGAAATGGTACTCGGCCATGCCCAGATCCGGCAGATCTTCCGGGTCAGCGGCGTTGGCAGCATCGGCGGTTCATACGTCACGGACGGCAAGATCACCCGTTCCAGCGACATCCGCGTCATTCGCGATGGCATTGTCGTTCATGAAGGCAAGCTGGCTTCATTGAAGCGCTTCAAGGACGATGTGCGCGAGGTAGCCGCCGGATATGAGTGCGGCATCGGCATCGAGAGATTCAACGACATTAAGGAAAACGACATCATTGAGGCTTACGAGAATAAGGAAATTGAGAGGAGCTGAGCCTTCTGCAACGTTCAGACCGTGTCGGCGACGAGATCCAGCGGGTTGTCGCCGATATTATCCAGAATGAAATCAAGGATCCCCGGATGCCGGCCCTGGTGTCGGTGCTTGAAGTCCGGGCTTCGCGGGATTTATCCCACGCCAATATCTACATCAGTGTTCTGGGCGACGCTCAGGCGAANNGTTTCATCCGCAAGGAGATCACCGGCCGGATCCGCCTGCGTCTGGCGCCGGAACTGCACTTTATTTTTGATGATTCCATCGAACGCGGCATTCGTCTGACTAAACTGATCGATGAAGCCGTCGGTAACCAGAACGGACATGAGTAGCCGGCCGGCACAGATCGCGAACCGGCTTTTGGCGCTCCGCGGACAGCCGGGTGAAGTTTTTTTATATCCGCACATCGATACCGATGGCGATGCCCTGGGCTCGTCTCTGGCGTTGCTGCGTTCTTTGCGCCAGATCGATGTCCGGGCCAGGCTGCTGCTGGACGAACCGGTGCCGGAACGGCTGAAATTCCTTCCGGCGCTGGATCTTATCGAAACCGGAGCTGAATTGGCAGCGGAATGCGCGGCTAAGCAGAAGCTGGCTCTGCTGATTGATTGTGCCGAAGCCGAACGGACCGGCCGACGGCGGGCTTTGGTAGAGCAGGCCGAACAGATAGCGGCGATCGATCACCATATTGATGCCAGCCAATCCGGCGGATTGTTCTGGATCGATCCGACGGCTGCCGCTGCCGGCGAGATGGTTTTCGATCTGATTTGCCAGCTGGGAAAGACGGCCCGGGCGGAACTCATCGACGACACCAACGCTTTCCTGCTGATGACAGCAGTTGTTTCCGACACCGGCAGCTTTATATTTTCCAACACCTCCGCCCGAACCTTCCGTGTTGCCGCCAGTTTAATGGCCCGGCCGGTCGACCTGCGTCAGATCACTTACCAGCTGTTTGATTTAACGAGCCAGGAAAGGCTGCGCCTGATGGGCCGTCTGTTCACGGATGCGCAGTTTTACTTGAGCGGCAGGCTGGTTCTGGCTACGGCCAGTCAACACCTTCTTGATGAATACGGCGCCACAGACCAGGATCTGGACGGGGTGATTAATCATCTGCGCAATGTCGGCGGCGTGGAAGCTGCTTTTCTGATCCGCGAGATGAACGACAGCAGCCTGAGGGTCAGCATCCGGGGCAGCGACTCTTTCAACGCGGCTGAGTTCGCCGGCGGATTTGGCGGCGGTGGACATAGGAAAGCGGCCGGCCTTGTTTTAAAAGGACTGACCTTGGCTGAAGCGGCGGCCCTGATCCGGGATAAGGCAGGTGAGCGTCTGTCGAAAAGGTGATTCCTGCCGAATCCGGTCTGCTTTTAATCAACAAACCCCGCGGGATGGCCTCTTTCGGGGTTATTTCACACTTGCGCCGGTTGACCGGCATCCGACGGATCGGACATGCCGGCACCCTCGACCCTTTTGCCGACGGCTTGCTGGTTACCTGCCTTGGGCGGGCCACCGCCGCCGTCCAATTCATGGAAAGCTATGATAAAACCTACCGCTTGGTCGCGGAGTTCGGGCGGGCCACCGACACGCAGGATTGGACCGGGCAAACCATTTTTTCCCGTGATTTGACCCCGGCAGAGCGGGAAGACCTGCAGCGGACCGACTTCGCCTCGCTGCGGCAAGCCGTGCAGAACCTTGTCGGGGAGCGGCAGCAAACGCCGCCGATGTTTTCCGCGGTCAAGGTCGCCGGCCGGCCGCTCTATCAATATGCGCGCCAGGGCAGGGAAGTCCGGCGTGACAGCCGGAGCATCCGGATATACCGCGCTGAAATCGAGGACATCACTCTGCGGGAAACTTTGCGGGCCACCATGAGTATCCGCTGCTCCAAGGGCACCTATATCCGAACGCTGGCCGACGGCCTGGGCAGCGAGCTCGGATACGGCGCCCATGCCGCCAGATTGTCCCGATTGACTTGCGGCCCCTTTGACCTGTCCCAGGCCCTGGAACCGGACCAATTGCAGGTCTGGCGTGACCAATGCCCGGACCAGTCAGCCTTTCGCGGCTATTTGGTCCAGGAAGGCCTGCTTCTGCCGGTTGACCGGGCTTTTGCCGGCTTTGGCACGCTGCAGCTGACTGATCCCGAGGCCGAACGCCTGATCAGCGGCCAGGAGCTGCTGCTGACCGAAGAAACCTGGTCGCAAAGAATACAGGTTCCCGGTGACGTCGCTTCAGCCGGTCCGATTGCGGCTTTTGGCCGCGGCCGGGTGATCGCCGCGGTGCGGCCGGTTGCCGTTAAGGCGGACTGCATTCAGATTAAACCAGAAAGGGTGTTGGTGGATCTTGCAGATTTTCGACAATTATGACATCGTGACGACCTGCCGTCCTCGTGGCGTTGGACTGGGCTTTTTCGACGGCGTTCACCGCGGCCATCAGGAATTGATCCGCACTCTGGCCTATGTCTGCAAACCCCAGGGGCTTCTGCCGGCTGTCTTTACATTTCCAGAACATCCGGATACTGTTCTGCATCCCGGTTCTTTTTCCGGCAGTTACCTGAGCGGCCTTGATGAACGCCTGCGCCTGCTGGGCGCGAACGGTGTCGCCGAAGTTCACCTCCAGCATTTTACCCGGGAATTTGCCCAACTCGATCCTTGCGATTTTCTCCGGCAGGTTCTCAAGGAACGTTTGCAGGCCCGATTGATTGTAGTCGGCCAGGATTACCGCTTTGGCCGGCAGGGGCGCGGTACAGTCGAACTGCTCCGAACCTGGGCGGCCGATCAAGGCATTGAGGTCATTGTCATCGGCCAGGTCAGCCTTTTTGGCGAAAAGGTCTCCAGTTCGCGCATCCGCAGCTTGATCGGGGCCGGTGATGTTGAACGGGCAGCCAGCCTGCTCGGCCGGCCCTACAGCTTGACCGGCAGTGTGCTTCACGGCCGTGCGCTTGGCCGCAGGCTCGGTTTTCCGACGGCCAACCTGGCGGTTCCGGCCGATCTGGCCTGTCCGGCGCATGGGGTGTATGCCACCCGGACGATGATCGGCAGCCGGACCTTCAACTCGATCACCAATGTCGGTGTGCGGCCGACCGTCGATTCTTCCGGGGAGCAGCCGATGATCGAAACGCACATCTACGACCTGGATTTCTCTTTATATGGACAGCCGGTCCGGATTGATTTTCTCCGGCGAATCAGGCCGGAAATTCGGTTTGATTCTTTACCTGAGCTTGAAGAGCAGCTGAAAAGCGATGTGCTTCAGGTCCGCGAATGGCATCTTGACTCGGAGCAGTGCCACGAAATAGCCCGAACCGAGGGTATTCCGGTCTATCTGCTGCCGACGCGCCGTTTCGCCCAGGCAGCTCTGCATTTGGTTTTCTGCAGTCCGATCGAAGCGCGCCGGTCATCCTGCCTGTCGCTGCTGATGCGGATCCTGACCTCCAGCTGCCGCCGTTATCCGACCCGGACCAGCCTGGCCGCAGCCCTGGATAATCTTTACGGCGCTGCGATCGAAGCCCATGTCGACAAGCACGGTGACCTGCAGGTGATTGACCTGACCGCCGAAGGGCTGATCAGCTGGTCCGACGGTTCTTCGCCGTTCCGCGAAACCTGCGGCCTGCTGTTCGAAATGCTGCTGGATCCCCTTCTGGATCACGACGGCCTGTTTGACGAGCAGACTGTGGAAACAGAGCGCCAGAACCTGATACTGGAACTGGCAGCCCGCGAGAACGACCGCGCCAAGTATGCTTATGACCGCTGCATGGCCCTTTTCTGCGGCACCCAGGCACAAGGCCTGCTGTCTTCAGGCGACCGCCGGAATGTTCAGGACATTACCCGCAGCGAATTGATCGACGCCTATCGGATTTTGCTGCAGCAAACCAGCCTGGCTTTATATCTCGGCGGTCAGGTTGACGCTGAGACGGTTGGGATTTGCCTGAATGGCATCAGGCGTTTACCCGCAGGCTGCCGTCCGGAAGTTCATCCTGCTGTTCTGCCGTCGCCGTTTGTACCTGAGCCTCCGTCCGGCCAGATTGAAAACCGGAGTATCGAGCAGGCCCGGATCGTACTCGCTTATAGCGGCTTGCCGCCTTATTTCAGCCATCAATCGATCCAGGCGACTGTCCTGAACAGCATGCTGGGAGGAGATGCCCACTCGCTCTTGTTCGATGTGGTTCGCGAAAAACTTGGCTTGGCTTACAGCGTCTTTTCCATGAACCAGCGCTTTCTGTCGGCGCTGTTTATTATGGCCGGAGTCGCCGCCGACCGGACCGAGCCGGCGCTGCATGCCATTCAGGAACAGATCGCCCATCTGTCTGCAGGCCGTTTTGACCGGACTTTGCTGGACCGGGCTGTGCAGATGCTGGAAGCGGCGATCCTGTCCGTGGCGGACGACCTGTCGTCTCTGCTCGCCCAGCAGATCATCGGCCGCCTGTCCGGCCGGCTGCTGAACCGGGAGGAATCCCTCAGCTTGCTGCATGAGGTTGAACCGGAGCAGATTTGCGAATTAGCCGGCCGGCTGACGCTGATATCGTGTTATATAATGACCGATCCGGAGCATCATCCGGATCTTGCCGCTGCCGGCTGTCCCGGTCCGCAATCCGGCGCGAGGTGATACCATGAATTTTGCTTCTGGTTCTGCCCAGACAAGCCGGCCGGCCGCCTTTCAATGCCGGGAAATCCGCGATCGACTGACAGGCAAAACGCTGCGCACATACCGCCATGCCAGCGGCCTGCAAGTCATGAACCTGCCCCGGCCGGGCTTTTCCCGCCGCTTTGCCGCCATTGCCGTTCCCTATGGGTCCATCCATACCTGGTTTGCCAACCAGAATCAAACCTGGCAGGTACCGCCCGGAACCGCTCATTTTCTCGAGCATTGCCTGTTCAGCCGCGATGACGGCGGCGGCCTCCTGGGCCGCATGTCCGGCCTGGGCGCTTCAGCCAATGCCTATACGACTCATGACCACACCCTGTATTACTTCACAGCCGTGCATCATGACAGCGCCGCTCTGGAGCTTTATCTTGACGCCATCTTCCAGCCTTACCTGGAAAAAGACCGGATCGAGGCCGAACGTCCGATTATCCTGGCTGAACTGGACCAGTACCATGACGATCCGGAAGCCCGATGCTACATGCGCCTGATGGAGAATCTGTATGTCAATCACCCGATCCGGCTGGATATCGGCGGGACCGCGGAGTCGGTCCGGGCTATTGGCAGCGGCGACCTGCAGGCGGTCTGGCAGCAGTTTTACCAGCCGTCGCGGCTTTTGCTGACCCTGGCCGGTGACTGGGATGAGACCGGGATCCTCGAATTGCTGGACCGGCGCCTGGATAAATTCAAACCGGCAGATGGCACGTCCGGCCCTGCCCAGGCCGCATATCCGCTAGAACCTGCGCATCCCGGACAGGCAGCCTCGGTTTTAAGGATGGATGTTGCGGCGCCGTCATTCCTGGTCGGAATCAAGGACCCTGTCCTGCTGCCCGGGCAGGAGCTGACCGGCAAAGACCTGGCTATCCGGCAGCAGGCCGGGCATCTGCTTTTTGAGGCGCTGCTCTCGCCGGCATCGCCCTTATATGACTCTCTTTATGCCGACGGGCTGATCAATGATTCCTTTGGTTTTCATTACGACTGTGCAGAGAATTTTGCCTTTCTCACCTGCGGCGGCGAATCCAGCCGGCCGGAACAGGCGGCGGCGTCCGTGCGGGACCGGCTGATCCGCCATTTTGCATCCGGCGTCGACCCCAGCCTGTTTGCAATCCAGAAGCGGGCGGCGGCAGGCGGTTTTGTCCGTTCCCTGGATTCGGTGGAGCAAAGCGGGCTGGTGCAGGCGCAATGCAGCCTTCATGGCATGAACCTCTTCGATTATCCGGAGCTTTATGATAAGATAGATTATGCGACTGCATGCGGGATGATGGCGTTCCTTGCCGATCCAGCCTGTTATTCGGCCACGATTATGCATCCTCTGGAGGTGACTGTTTCCCATGAATTATGATTTTCTCGTTGACTTTCCCGGCCTGGGCATCGAGGACCTGCCCGTCAGGCGTGTTGCGTTTTGGGTCTTCACCCTTCCGGTATACTGGTACGGGCTTCTGATCGCCGCCGCGATCATCCTTTGCATGCTGCTGGCGATGCGCCATGCGGCAGCATACAAACTCACTTCGGACGATGTGATGGACACGCTGATCGCGATTATTCCGCTGATGATCATATTTGCCCGGATTTATTATGTCATTGGCGATTGGGAAAAGTACGCGGCGGACTGGAAGCTGATTTTCGACACGCGGAACGGCGGCCTGGGCTTCTACGGCGGCGTGATCGGCGGCGCCCTGGCGGTTCTCCTGATTACCCGCCTGAAGAAAATCCCGCTGGCCCGGCTGCTGGATTTCTTTGCCGTCTATGTTCCGCTCGGGCAAGCCATCGGCCGCTGGGGCAATTTCTTCAACCAGGAAGCTTTCGGCACCCCGACCGCCCTGCCCTGGGGCATGAAAAGCAACCAGACGGAGTATTACCTGAAAAGCATCGGCGGTTACGACCCCAGCTTGCCGGTTCATCCGACATTCTTATATGAATTTATCGCCAATCTGATCATCTTCGCCATCCTGCTGCGCATCCGCAAAAAAAGCAAAACCCCTTATGCCGTGACGTTGTGGTATCTGCTGCTTTACGGTTTTGTCCGCTTTTTCGTCGAAGGGATCCGCACGGATTCGCTGCTGATTCCGGGTACGGAAATCAGGACTTCGCAGGTGCTGTCCGCCCTGATGGTCATTGTTTCGATCATCCTGCTGATCGTCCTGAACCAGCGGCGGCAAAAACAGGAATTGGCCGCCGCCCTGGCCGAGGACTCAGCCTTCATCCCAACTGCGGCGGAACAGGGGAGCGCAGACAGCGCTTTTGTCGAAATCACCGATGAAGACCAGAAAGCCTCCGCCCCTGGCCAGATTATCGGATCCGGCGAGCCACAGGACGAAGATGAAGCTTCCGGCCCTGAAACCAAAACCTGATGTCCCGTCCCGGACTGGAGCAGCTGAAAAAGGAAACCTACTTCAGCGCCATGGATTACTGGCTGCTGGTTCCGGTTCTGATCATCTCCCTGATCGGCTTGTCCGTGCTGAACCGGGTTTTGTCTGACGGCTTCGGCGACAAATATCCGATGAACTTCTATAAGCAGTCGGGCGCGGTTCTGGTCGGTTTGCTGATTGCCCTGCTGCTTTGCCTGGTCGAAGTGCCGACCTTGAAACTGGCAGGCTGGTTCGTGTATGGTTCCAGCCTGCTTTTGCTGGTCGTTGTGCTTGTTGACGGCAGTTCGAAAGTTGAGTTATGGGGCGCCGACAGCTGGCTGGAATTGCCTCTGATCGGCTCTTTCCAGCCGTCTGAACTGACCAAGATCGGCCTGGCCATGACTTCCGCTTTCCTGTTTGAGGCGATGCAGAACCGGCGCCTGAAATACTGGCAGGGCGCTCTGCTTTTGGCGGCGCTCTATCTGGCGCCTTTGCTGCTGATCATGAAGCAGCCGGATTTTGGCACCGCGATGGTCATCGTGTTTATGTTCCTGTGCATGCTGTTCGTTTGGGGCTTGCGCTGGCGATATGTCCTGCTGGGCGGCGCCGGAATGATTCTGGCAATTCTGCTGGCCTGGTTCTTTTACTTTGACGATTTTCAAAAAAACCGGATCATCACCTTTTTATACCCCGGATCTGATCCTTCCGCATCCTATAATCTGATCCAGTCAAAACTGGCCATAGCTTCCGGCGGGCTGATTGGCAGCTCGCGCGACACCCCGGTTCATGTCCCGGTTAAGGAAGCAGATTTCATTTATACGGCCGTATCGGAACACATGGGCCTGATCGGCACGACCGCTCTGCTGATCCTGATTTTCTTTTTCCTGGTCCGCTGCCTGTATGTCGCTTCCCGAGTACTGCCGCAGAGGCCGGCGGCTTCGCTGATGGTGGTCGGGCTGACTTCGGCGCTGGCGTTTCACTTCATCGAAAACCTCGGCATGTGTGTCGGCCTGATGCCGATCACCGGGATTCCGCTGCCTTTTGT
>DOFA01000098.1 GCA_003532195.1 Clostridiales bacterium | reverse complement strand
CGGCAGACGCGCGTTTCCCGGTCCGCCGGCCTGGTTTTTCTTGAAGGGCTGCGGTTGTGCGCCGACGCCCTGCGATCTGGCATAACGCCTGTCCAGGCCTTGATCGCGGATTCTGCCGCGGCAGTGCCGGCGTGCCGCAAGCTGATGGCCGGCCTGCCTCAGACCGTGGAACAGATCAGCCTGCCGGATCCGCTGTTCAACCGGCTGTGCGCCACCGAGAATCCCCAGGGCGTGGCGCTGGTCTGCCGGTCGCCGCTCCTTTCAGACCCGGCCGGCACCCCGGTTGCAGACGGCTTGTACTTGCTGGCCGAGGGTGTTCAGGATCCGGGCAATCTCGGCACCATGATCCGGACCGCCGATGCTTTTGCCTTTGATGGCGTCCTGCTGACATCAGGCACGGTATACCCTTTCAACGATAAAGTTTTGCGGGCGGCCATGGGATCCTGTTTCCATATTCCGCTGCTGCAAATGCCGGACATCGCGGCTGCCGCAGGATGGCTGGCGACAGGGCCGCGGCCGGTGCCCCTGCTGGCGGCCGATATGGCCGGCCGCGACATGCTCGCGGCGCCGCTCCCGGTTCCCGCGGCGCTGGTCATTGGCAATGAGGCGCGCGGATTGTCCGCGGCGGCACGGCAATTATGCAGCCAAAGCATCAGCATCGCGATGCCAGGGCAGGCCGAATCCCTGAACGCGGCCGCCGCTTCGGCCATCCTCTGTCACGAACTGATGCGATGCCGCTTACAAATGCGCCATCCCGGTCAATAAGTGATATAATCAATAGTTATTCATCGAAAAACGGGCAACATGTGAGGTAAAAACCATGCAAATTA
Source organism: Clostridiales bacterium (assembly GCA_003532195.1). Classification (GTDB taxonomy): domain Bacteria; phylum Bacillota; class Clostridia; order Saccharofermentanales; family UBA5734; genus UBA8949. The sequence goes on along the minus strand of DOFA01000098.1, from coordinate 7,966 downwards.
TCATCATCGGCTGCGGCAAGGTTGGATCGGCCCTGGCTGACGCCTTGATCAGACAAGGCCATGATGTGGTCATTATCGAGAGCGACACCCGCCTGATCCAGAATGCCGACGACCTGGACTGCATCAAGATCACCGGCGTTCCCATCGACCGGGATATCCTGAAACAAGCGGGCATCGAAACCGCCGACGTCCTGTGCGCCGTGACCCAGAATGACAACATCAATATCATGGTTGCCCAAATCGCATCGGAGATTTACAACATCCCCCGGATCATCACCCGGGTGTTCAATCCGGTCAGCCGTGAGGCTTTCGAGCAGTTCGACCTGAACACCATCTGCTCGACCGACCTGACTGTGCAGGCTTTCCTGCGTAAAATCGCCGGCGAGTCTCAAGAGCAAACCCACAGGATTTTTGACGCCAACATCCTGTATACCAGCGCGCCGATCGATCAAGACCTGATCGGAGAGGACATCGCCAACCTGACCACCGATACCGGCAAGTTGATTTTCGGTTTGCTGCGGCGCGGGCGCTTGCTCCTGGCTGTACCCGGCCTCAAGGTTCTGGCCGGAGACGAAATGGTCCTGGCAGATATCCAGCTTTAACCCCGGGATTTTTGCCATGAAGGAAGGATGCTCAAAATGAAAATTATCATTGCCGGCGGCGGCAAGCTGGCTTATTATCTGATCAAGACTTTACGCTCTTACCGGCATGATATCTCAGTCATTGAACTGCAGAAAGAGCAGTGCGAACGCATTGCCACTGATTTTGACGATGTCAGCGTTTATAATGGCGACGGCACCAATATCCGCACCCTGGAAGAAGCCGGCTGCGCCGGCGTCGACTTCTACGTGGCGGTCACGGGCAAGGATGAGAACAACCTGGTCGGCTGCCAGATCGCCAAAAAGCGTTTTCATGCCCGACTGACGGTCGCCCGGGTCAATAATCCGAAAAATATTGAAATGTTCAACCGCATGGGTGTCGACAGGGTCTATTCAGGCACCCAGATCCTGGCGGATATCATTGAGCAGGAAATCGAATACAACGGCCTGCGCGTGGTCTTTTCCATTGAAAAAACCACCAAGTCGATTGTTGAATTCAAATTGTCCGCCAATTCGCCGGCTAACGGCAAGACACTGCAAGAATTTAGTTTTCCCGGCAACAGCAATGTAGTTCTGATTACCCGCGAGGATGGGATGGTTGTCATGCCGCGTGGCGACCTGGTCATGCATGCCGGCGATATCATGCTGCTTTCCTGCGATGAAAGCGCCTATGAAGCCATCTGGCGCCAGATGGTTCGCTGATAAGGAGTTTCGCATGATCATCACCAGGAAAACCCGCTTCAATTCAGCAAACCGCTGGCTGAACGCCAAACCAGCCCGCGTCATCTGCCTGACATTCCTGGGCGTCATCCTGGCCGGCACGTTTCTGCTTGCCTTGCCGGCCGCCTCCCAGAGCAGAACCAGCATCGGAATCCTGCGCGCCCTGTTCACAGCCACTTCCGCCACCTGCGTGACCGGTCTGGTTGTTGTAGACACAGCGACCCATTGGTCGATCTTCGGCAAACTGGTCATTATCAGCCTGATTCAAATCGGCGGTCTTGGCCTGGTGACCATTACCAGCTTTTTCTATAGTTTCATGCGCCGCAAGGCCAGCTTGAAAACTTTGGTCATCGCCCAGGAATCCACAGCTAATTTCGGATTTTCCGATGTTCTGCGGCTGGTGCGCAAAATCATGATCATCACATTCTCCGTTGAAGTTGCCGGCGGGATAATCTTTGCGACCCGCTTTATTCCCCAATATGGATTTATCAGAGGGCTGGGGATCAGTTTTTTCCACTCGATATCCTCATTCTGCAATGCGGGTTTTGACATATATGGCGAGCTAAAAGGACCCTTCAGCAGCCTGGCTTCCTTTAATGACGATCCGGTCGTGATCCTGACCACCGGCCTGCTGATTGTAATCGGCGGTCTCGGCTTCGTTGTCTGGTCGGATCTGATCGATTACAATAAAAACAGAAAATTGAATTTCCACAGCAAAATTATCCTGATCCTGACCGGCAGCCTGATTCTGGCCGGAACCCTGTTTTTCCTGCTGGCAGAAAACGGGAACCGCAGCAGCGCGTCATCCCTGGGCTCACTGCCTGCCTGGCAGCGGCCGCTGGCAGCCCTCTTTCAGTCGATCACGCCGCGGACAGCCGGTTTTAATTCAATTGACCAGACGACCCTGACTGACAGCTCGAAATTCATGACGACCGTCTTGATGTTCATCGGCGCGGCGCCAGGATCGACTGGCGGCGGCATCAAAATATCGACTTTTGCGATTATCGCCGCCACCATTATTTCCGATATTCGCGGCCAGGACGACATCCTTATGTTCCGGCACCGGCTGCCGCGGGAGACGTTCACCCGGGCTTTTGCGATCATGGGCCTGGCCCTGACCATTGTCATGTCGGCGACCATGCTCCTGACCTTTCTGGAAAGCCGGGCTATCATCGCGGGCCGGTTCGGCTTTTTGGATCTGCTGTTCGAATCTACATCGGCCTTTGCCACCGTCGGCTTATCCTCTGCCGGCACGCCGGGATTGCAGCCTGCCAGCTGGGTTGTCCTGATTCCGGTCATGTATCTGGGCCGGGTCGGACCGGCATCCTTTGCCCTCAGTCTGGCGATGATGAAAAGCAGCAAGCCGGATTTGGTCTATCCGGAAGGGCGGACCTTGGTTGGTTGATTGGCCGATCTTTACTTGAATATGCAAGAAATATTTGATTAACTTGCAAATATATTCACCGCAAATTCTGAAAATGAATTAATGCCGCCGTATTGAGCGTAATAATATTTAAAAAGTGGTTGACACGATCCGGCAATTTGCATGATAATAAATCTCATATTGTATACAATCATTCGGGAGGGAATGGCATGAGCTTGACATTATCTCAAAAAATAATCCGTGATCATCTGATCAGCGGCAAAATGGAAGCCGGCCAGGAAATAGCTATCCGGATCGACCAGACGCTGACCCAGGATTCGACGGGCACCATGGCCTATCTGCAATTTGAGGCGATCGGCATTCCCAGGGTGAGAACCGAGCTTTCGGTAGCTTATATTGATCACAATACGCTGCAGACCGGTTTTGAAAACGCCGACGACCACCAGTATATCCGGACAGTCGCCAGCCAATATGGCATCCTGTTTTCCAAACCCGGCAACGGTGTCTGCCATCAGGTTCATATCGAACGGTTTGGCATTCCGGGGAAAACCCTGCTCGGTTCGGACAGCCACACGCCGACCTGCGGCGGCATCGGCATGCTGGCTATCGGCGCCGGCGGGCTGGACGTGGCGGTCGCGATGGGCGGCGGCCCCTACTATCTGACCATGCCGAAAATGGTTCGCATCGAATTGACCGGCCGGCTGCAGCCTTGGGTCAGCGCCAAAGACATTATCCTCGAGGTCCTGCGCCGACTGACCGTTAAAGGCGGTGTCGGCCGGATCATCGAGTATGCCGGCGACGGCCTGCAATACCTCAGCGTTCCCGAGCGGGCTACGATCGCCAACATGGGCGCCGAACTCGGCGCGACGACTTCGATATTCCCGAGCGACGAGGTGACCCGCGCTTTTCTGGCTGCCCAGGGGCGGGAAGAGGGATTCATCCCGCTGGCAGCGGATGCCGACGCCTGTTACGACGAAAACTGGACCGTCAGCCTGGACAGCCTGGCTCCGCTGGCAGCGCAGCCGCATAGCCCGGACCGGGTCGCTCCGGTCAGCGAAATCGGCCCGATCAAGATCGACCAGGTTGCGATCGGCAGCTGCACCAATTCTTCGCTGCGGGACATGCTGAAAACCGCCGCGATCCTCAAGGGACGTTCGGTTCATCCGGATGTTTCGCTGGTCATCGCGCCCGGATCCCGCCAGGTTCTGAACATGATGGCTGATGCCGGCGCCCTGTCCGACCTGATCGCCGCCGGCGCCCGGATTCTCGAATCCGCTTGCGGTCCCTGCATCGGCATGGGCCAGTCGCCGCGCACCAACGCCATATCCCTGCGCACCAACAATCGCAATTTCTTTGGCCGTTCCGGAACTGCTTCCGCCAGCGTTTATCTGGTCAGTCCGGAAGTCGCGGCGGCCAGCGCCATAACCGGAGTCCTGACCGATCCGCGCAGCCTGGGTGAAGAGCCGGCTATCCGCCTGCCGGAGCGCTTCCTGGTCAACGACAACCTGATCATTCCGCCGGCGCCTGCCACAACCCAGGTTGAAGTGGTCCGCGGCCCGAACATCAAGCCGTTCCCGGTCAACGTTCCGGTTCCGGAGACTATAACCGGCCGGGTTCTGATCAAGGTTGAAGATAATATTACGACGGATCATATTTTGCCGTCCAATGCCAAGCTTCTGCCTTACCGGTCCAATGTCCCGTATCTGGCCGATTATTGCCTGACACCCTGCGATCCCCAGTTTCCGGCCCGGGCCAAGGCCGCCGGCGGCGGTTTCATTGTTGCCGGCAGCAACTACGGGCAGGGCTCCAGCCGCGAACATGCCGCGCTGGCGCCCCTGCAGCTGGGCATCAAGGCTGTCCTGGCCAAATCATTCGCCAGGATTCATATGGCCAATCTGATCAACAACGGCATTTTGCCCTTGACCTTTGCCGATCCGGCGGATTATGACCGGATCCAGCCTGAAGATGAACTGGTGATTGCGTCGGCTCCCGGACAGATCCGCCGGCTGGCCGAAAACCAGCCGCTTTTGGTGACCGACAAGGCGACCGGCCGGGAAATCCCCTGCCTGCTGGCCCTGTCGGCCAGGCAGGCCGAGATTCTGCTGGCGGNNCGCGGAAGAAGGGATAGATATGATCCGAACGACCCGGCATGGTTCCCTGCGTTCAGAGATTTACCACCGGCTGCGGGAAAACATCCTAAATGGCAGCTACCGTCGGGGCGCCGCCCTGACCGAGGTTCAGATCACGCGGGAAATGGGCGTCAGCCGGACTCCGGTGCGGGAAGCCCTGAGCCAGCTGGTCCTGGACGGGCTGGTCCGCGCGACGCCAAATAAAAGCATCATCGTCCTGGGTATTGACGATCAGGACATCCTCGATCTCTATGAAGTCCGCGGCGTCCTGGAGACGCTTGCCGCCAGCAAGGCGGCCGCCAGGATGACGGAGGAGCAGAAGTGGGCATTGCGGGAAGCGCTGGATATAGAAAAGCAAGCGACGGGCGACCGCAATGCGGTCGAGATTTTGCAGAACATGGACAGCACTTTTCATGACATCATTTTCCAGGGAACGGGCAGCAAGATCCTAAGGAACATACTCTCGCCGATCAATATCTACACCCGCTACGCCCGGTCGTTCTCACTGGCATCTCCCGGCCGCAGCCAGCTGGTTGTCGAGGAGCATTCCAGGATCTGCGACGCCATTATCAACGGCGACTGCCAGGCGGCAGGCGAGCGGATGCAGGAACATATCGCCCGGTCGTTTGCCAATTTTCAGGCGATCCGCATCAAAGGAGGACAAAACCATGATTGATGAGAATAACCATTATCGGCTGATCAGCGAACTGGCGGCCAATTCGACGGCGAAGTCCAGAATTGATCCCTCGCTTTACGAACGATACAATGTCAAGCGGGGTTTGCGCAATGAAGACGGCACCGGCGTCCTGGTCGGACTGACCGAGATCGGCGAGGTCTTTTCCTACATCATGGATGACCGCGACCGCATCCCTGTTGAAGGGCGCCTGTTTTACCGCGGCATAGCCATATCCGACCTGGTCAGCGGTTTTTATCTGGACCAGCGCTATGGCTTTGAAGAAACCATCTATTTGCTCCTGTTCGGCGAATTGCCGGACGCTGCCCAGATGGAGCGGTTTAATGAGCTGCTGTCAAGCTGCCGCCAGCTGCCGCCGGGATTTACCGAGGACATGATCCTCAAGGCGCCGAGCCCGGATATCATGAATAAACTGGCCCGGACAGTTCTGGCTCTGTATCCCTACGATCCCGATCCGGACAACCTGTCGATCGAAAATGTCCTGAAACAGTGCATCCAGCTGATTGCCCGCTTCCCGGTCCTGATCTCCTACGGGTATATGGCCAAGCGGCACTATGTCGACAAGCAGAGCCTGTTCCTGCACTCGCCGGATCCGTCCCTGAATACGGCCCAGAATATTCTGCACATGATCCGCCCGGACGGGCAGTTCACTGACCTGGAAGCCCGCATCCTCGATCTGGCCCTGGTTTTACATGCTGAGCACGGAGGCGGCAATAACTCAACCTTTGTCACCCACGCGGTCAGTTCGTCCGGATCGGACACCTACGCGGTCATGGCTGCCGCCATCGGTTCGTTGAAAGGCCCCCAGCACGGCGGCGCCAGCGGTAAGGCCTACGCGATGATGCAGGATCTGGCCTGCGAAGTAAAAAACTGGCGCGACGAGCGGGAAATAACCGCCTACCTGACCCGAATCCTCCAGAAACAGGCTTTTGACCAGAGCGGTCTGATCTATGGCATCGGCCATGCCGTTTATACCCTGTCGGACCCCCGGACCAAGCTTCTGCGCGACTATGCCCGCGCCCTGGCGTTTGAATCCGGACGGGAAGAGGAGTATGAATTATATACGCTGACCGAGCGCCTGGCCCCGGAGGCATTCCACAATTTCAAGCAGAATGACAAAGCTATTTGCGCCAATGTCGATTTTTATTCCGGATTTATTTATAGCATGCTGGGCATCCCGCCGGAATTGTTCACCCCGATCTTTGCCGTGGCCCGGATCGCCGGCTGGAGCGCCCACCGGATTGAAGAACTGGTCAGCGGCGGACGCATCATCCGCCCGGCTTATAAATGTGTCCAGAAGCGCCGCCCCTACCTGCCGCTTAATGAACGCGGGAATGCGCTCTGAGGTCAATTCCGGCTCATTGAAAAGCAGTCCGCAAGCAAAGAGGCTGCCTCCCGCGAATCCGGGGAGGCAGCCTCTTCTGGTGACCCTAAGGAGAATCGAACTCCTGATTCCGCCTTGAGAGGGCGACGTCTTAACCGCTTGACCATAGGGCCGTTCGCCATAGCTGATCTGGCTGGGCGGTGGTCATTATATCATGTGCGGCTTTTCCCTGCAAGCGCTATGCGCGTTATTTAAAAAATAGCGTGTATATGGTACAATGATTTGCTATAATGAATTCCGGACATATGTTTGCTTTTGCCAGGCAAGGTCCAAACATACAACAAGAAGGACAGGGTCATGCAGCCGACGATTCATATCCATGGTGCCAGGGAGCACAACCTGAAAAATATCGATCTGGAAATCCCCCGCGACAAGCTGGTCGTCCTGACCGGGCTGTCAGGTTCCGGCAAATCCTCGCTGGCTTTCGACACCATCTATGCCGAGGGCCAGCGCCGCTATGTCGAATCCTTGTCGTCCTACGCCCGCCAGTTCCTCGGCCAGATGGAAAAACCGGACGTCGACCATATCGACGGGCTGTCGCCGGCGATCGCGATCGACCAGAAAACCACCAGCAAAAATCCCCGTTCAACGGTAGGCACAGTGACCGAGATCTACGATTATCTGCGCCTGCTGTATGCCCGCGTCGGCACGCCACATTGCCCGCAGTGCGGCAAAGTCATTGACCGGCAGACGGTTGACCAGATGGTGGATAATCTGGAACGATATCCCGAGGATACCCGACTGGTCCTGATGGCGCCGGTCATCCGCGGCCGCAAGGGCGAGTATGCCCGGCTGTTTGAGGATTTCCGCAAAGCCGGTTACGCCCGCGTGCGTGTGGACGACCAGATATATGAACTGGACGAGGAAATTGTCCTGGAGAAAAACCACAAGCATACGATCGAGGTGGTGATCGACCGCCTGGTCATGCGGCCCGGACTGCATACGCGGCTGGCGGACTCGATTGAGGCCGCCCTGCGCCTGGCCGGCGGCCTGATGCTGGTCCAGGCCCAGATCCCGTCGGATGAAGGTTACCAGAATGAAGAGATCATGTTTTCC
>DOFA01000003.1 GCA_003532195.1 Clostridiales bacterium | reverse complement strand
CGTTCAGCTCGCTCAGGAGCACGCAGGGGCAGACACGCAGGATGGTCTCCATCTCGTTCCAGCAGCGGAGGGCGAGGGCGTCCAGGTGATACTCTCCGATATACCAGTCGATGACGACGCCGATCTTAGCCAGGGTCAGCATGTTCTTTGTCGGCATCTGTGAAAAATCGCTGTAGTTTTTCAAGGTCGCGGCCTTTTCCGCGACTGCGGTGTCGCTGTCCGCCAGCTGGCCAACTTTGTAAATCAACTCGGACAGGTCGAAAGACTCGACGTTGATGCCGTAGCGCTGGAGCGTCAGCTCGTCGAAACGCACGGTTTTAAAGGCCGTAGTCCGGGCGCCGATGCAGCCGAGATTGAATTTTTTCATACCCTTGACGACGCGGCAGACCGCGGCAAACTCGCTCAGGTTCTGCGCAAAAGCCTCCGACAGCGGATGAACCACGTGGGGCTTCAGCACGGTGAACGGCACCCGGTATTGGTAGAACACATCCGTCACGCTGAACTTGCCGCAATAGGCGTCACGGCGATAGCGGAAATCCATTTTGCCGATTTCATCGGGATAAGCCTGCATGAGGATGGGTGTTCCCGCTTCCTGCAGCGCTGCAATCGCTCCGTTTTCATCCACGAAAATGGGCATGCAAAGGATCACGCCGTCATACTCGCCCTCATGCGCCCTGAGCCATTGCGCATAAATCAGGCCTTCATCCCGGGTTTCCACAGCCCCGTAACGGGTCGCTTGATCATCCATCATCAGGTAATCGAAGCCGGCATTGGTCACCGCCTGAACCATGTCCGTCCGGGCGCCGGCAATCAGGGTCTCGGGCATAAAGCCGCGGTTGCCGAAATACAAGGCAAAAGTCTGTTTTTTCATAGGGTTTCCTCCTCGATAAAAATGTTCCGGCTTTACACCGCCGTTCAGGCTCCGTACAATAATGTCCGGGCGCCTGTGGTTTGCAGAAAATCATGAATGATGGCTCGGGTTTTCCGGTAAACCTGCTCCTGGGCGAAGGCGACATCCTGCCGCTCCCGGAGCGCGGCTTCATAGGGCTGGCGGATGTCCGTACCCACATTGATCTTGGCGATTCCGTTTTGGACCGCCGCCAGAATATACTCCTGGCGGATTCCCGAGCCGCCGTGCAGCACCAACGGAAGATGGTTTGTCGCTTCCTGCAGCGCAATGATATGATCGATGTCCAGCCTGGCCTCCGGTTTTTTCTGGTCGCGCAGGCTGCCGGCAATCGCGCCATGAATGCTGCCCACAGCCACAGACAGCCAGTCGCATCCGGACTCGCGGACAAAGCGCGCGGCCTCGTCGAGTTTGGTAAAGCCCTTGCGGCTGCGGAACAGTTCTTCATAGGACATGCCGATGCCGCCGCTCTCGTGCCCGGCGACTGCCCCCAGCTCCGCCTCCACCGCGACGCCGGCACGATGGGCGCATTCCGCCGTCTGTTTCGTAACCGCAATATTGTCGTCCAGGGAAAGCCTGGAACCGTCGACCATGACCGACTGGTAGCCCGCGCGGATGGCCCGCTCGATGATCGGCAGAAAATCCACGGCTTTCAGGTCCTCGTCGATAGCGGGGACATGATCGAGATGCAGCAGCGTATAATCGGGATAACAATGGCGGAAATACTCCTCGGCCACCGCTTCCAGGCTTTGGCTGGCGAACTTCTCCCATTCCAGCCGCGCCACCTGGATCATGGCGATCGAATCCTCGTCGCGGATCGCCTCGGCGACCGGCTTGACCATCGGCAGGTAGGGAATGTTAAAGGCGGGAATGATCGTGTGGTTTATGTATGCTCTCCGGACCGCATCCTGTGCATTCATGTCTGCTTACCTCGCGTTATTGTCTGTAATCTCAATATAGGACAATAATGGCTGCAGATAAAGATGCAATCGTCCAAAATATGGTAAAATCGTTCACATGACGAATGTATTGTTTGTGTTTATCGGAGGATACAGTCATGATCGAGGTCAATCAAAAAAGAATGGAAGCGCTGATGCACGACTTTTCCCTGCTGACAGGCATCCGCATCGTCCTGTTCGACAATGAGAAAAAGGAGATTATGTCCTATCCTGAAAGCCATTGCGCTTTCTGCGGACAGCTGCGCCGGAATCCGGAATTTCTGGGAAAATGCGTGCAGAGCGACCGCGAAGCCTTCGAGCGCTGCCGCAAGACCAGCGCCCCCGTGATCTATGTCTGCCATGCCGGGCTCACCGAGGCTGTCATCCTGATCCGTGGCAACGACGCGGTCATCGGCTACATCATGTTTGGCCAGATCATCCCGAAAAATTCCGAAGCGGAAACCAGAAGCAAGCTGGCTGAGATCTGCCGGGCACCGGGCAATGCTAATCTGCTCGAAGATGTGGCCGCCATGCCCAGCAAAAGCGACGCCGAGATCCGCGCCGCCGCGGCCATCCTGGACGCCCTGTCGGTTTATTTCTGGTCCAGCCGCCTGGTCACCCTGCCCAAAGCGAAATTCATCGATACTTTGAACGACTATATCGCCCAGCATTTAGGCAAAACCATTTCCATCGACGATATCTGCTCTTTTTTCGGAGTCGGCCGGACACATCTGTACCAGCTGGCCAACCAGCATCTGGAATGCAGCATTGCCGCGCACATTCGCCGGCGAAGGATCTGGCACGCCCAGCAGCTGCTGTCCGGCACCAGCCGCAGCATAGCGGAAATCGCTGCCGCCGCGGGCTTTGACGAATACAACTACTTCTCCCGGATCTTCCGGCAGGAGACGGGGACCACCGCCAGGCAATACCGGCAGGAGCAAAGAAACAGCATGATTAACCGGCCAGACCAATAAAGCAAACAAGGCATTGCTGCTCTGACAATGCCTTGCTTGTTTTCTAGTATTTTACATATTAATCGTTCAAATTGTATACAAAAAGAACGCCGCCTAAGCCTGTTTCGGCCGCAGGGCTTTTTTCAGGACTGGGAGGATGGTCAGGGCGAGCACGCCGCCGATCGTCGCGGTGATCAGCTGCGGATAAGAAAACAGGCTCGAAATAACCAAAGCTTGTTTTTCCGGCAGATTGAGCAGCAAGGGAATGGCGATTACCACGATTCCGAAATAAAGAACGAGAAATTTCGCGACCGCGGCGGTCACCAGCGCGATAACCGGAGCGGCCAGCTTGTTCTTCAGATTCCGGTTGCCGATGATATGCCAAAGCAGCACCAGCACCATATTGCCCACGGCGATAAAGGGAATCAACTCCCAAAGCGGCCCGATACCCAGAAGCTTGGCGATCACCGGCGACAAGATTGCGACCGACAGGCCGGATGTCAGCCCGCCGATCATCACGGCAACAATCAACAGCAAATTAACGATCGATCCTGTGATTAGGGTGCTGCCCAAGGGCGCTGTTGCCGCCTGCATGACGATCAGCAGGGCGATCATGACGCCGGTGCGGGTAATCCAAAGAGTTTTTTCATGTCCTGTCATTTTTGATGTCTCCTCTTTTTTCCTTCATTGTAATATAATGAAGCGGGAGAATCGGTTGCCTGGGCAACGAAATGATGATGAATGAGTTTGTCTGCGATTTAGTGCGAACACGTTTGTTTTTAGGCCTGGAACCTGGCGAAATCACCGAGTTGCTGTTATGCGTCCAGGCTCGGCATTTAAAATACGCTAAAGGCGAACGAATCATATCGGCCGGCGACCGAGTCACGAGTTTTGCCATCGTACTTTCCGGCCGCGGCAAGGTGATCCAGGCGGATGCGGCAGGCAGGCAAATTATTATTGCTTTACTCAGTCAAGGCAGCGAAATCGGTATCCTCATCGCAGCCAGCCGTGAACAGATCAGTCCGGTTACCGTTCAGACTGAGGAGCCGGTCGAATTGCTCTCCATTCCTCTGGACGGCGTTCTTGGCAATAGCGCGCAAAACTGCCCGGGCTATGACCGGCTGCTGCGTAACTGCGTGGCCATGATCGCCGAGAAAGGCCTGGATCTGCATGACCGGATCGGGGTTCTGCTGAAACCGACGGTTCGCGAAAAGATCCTGGCCTACCTGAACCAGGTCGCCGGCGAGATCGGCAGCCGCTCTTTCCAGATTCCGCTCGACCGGAGCGGCCTGGCGGAGTACCTCAATATTGACCGCAGCGCGTTATCACGGGAGCTTTCCCGGATGAAACGGGACGGTCTGCTCAGTTACAGGAAAAATACCTTTACGCTATTTTGACTCAGACAGGTTTCATATTTTGTTTTTCCAGCCATATTCTCCGAACTTCATCATAGGTCGAATCGGGAATTTCCGGCGCCGGGAAGGAACAGTTCGGCAGCCTGTACTCGGCAGGAGTTGCCGGACTGGTCGATAAATGATCATTGCGGTATTTTTCGCGGATGCCCTTGTCCCGGAAATCCGGGACTTCGATCGGCACATTGTCGCCCAGGATCGAGCGATAGGCCAAAGGTCCGGGTAACCCCATATCCAAGGCCTGGTAGACATCGATGCTCTCCTGGCCGTCCGGCCGGCCGAGGATCTTTTCCAGGAAGAAATGCATCGTGTAGAAGTCCCCGCCGCCATGGCCTTCGGACATGTACGCCAGTTTGGCGGCGAAGCGACGCCGGGGACTGTAGCTGACATCGTGTCCAGTCAGCTGATCACCCTCCCGGAAAACGTGGATGCGGTTGACACCTTCGCCCCAGCGGTCGGACTCCATCATGCCTTTGCGGCCATAAATCGAATACCAGATTGAACCCGGCTCGCGCTTCAGATTCCCGTGCAGGCTCTTAACCGTGGCGCCGTTGCTCATCTGGGCGAGGATCATGCCGGACGTGCCGCCTTTATAGCCGTTACGCATCATGTTTTCCACCGGCGGCGTCTCGAAGCCGACTACTCTGACCGGCCGGGTGCCGGTTATGGTCACCAGCGGACCCATGCTGTGCGTGCAGTAGAACGTCGAATACATGTTGTTGCGCCAGTGGTTTTTCTCGCCGTAGGTAATATCCGGCCAGATGGATTCGCAGTCATGTACATATTCACCTTCGCCGTGCATGAATTCGCCGATTTCACCCTGGCGATACAGATATTTCATTTCCTGGGTTGCCATAAAATAACAGTAATTCTCCGCATAGGCGTAAATCTTGCCGCTGGCTTCGACCGCTTCAACTAAATCCACCGCTTGAGCCAGGGTTTCCACCGGCAGGACCTCGCTGATGACATGTCGTCCGGATCGCAGCAGCCGCGCGGCAAACAGCGCGTGTTCGTTGGCATAATTAGCCAGGACTACCGCGTCCATATCATGGTGAAAGAAAGATTCAAAATCTGTATAGCAGGTCAGCTTGCCGCCCTTTTCCCCGACGGCTTTCCGGCTGCGCTCCAGCAGCGGTTCATACTTATCGCATATTGCGACCAGTTCCGCATCCGGATGCTGAGACATGACATTGATCATGTTCAAACCACGGGCAGCGCCAAAAACACCAACTTTTACTTTCATCGAAGAACCCCTCTTTCTTATCGTGAAAAATCAATGGTTGTTTTGTTGTTTTTAGAATGCGTTAACCTTTACGCTATTCTATTATACCAGGATCAGCTTGTCAAGCAGTTATATAATTTGTCGAATGACATGCAGCATCTGCTCTTTTAAGTGGTTATCCGCGCAGATTCTGCGTTTTTGATTGTAATCTAGCCGATAGCGTATATAATAAAGAGAATGGAGGTGTTCCGCATGAACTTAGGGAGAAAATTGCTGGAGGTCCGGGAAAACGCGAAAATCTCGCGGACGCAGCTGGGCAGCCTCCTGAAAGAAAAAGGATTTGACGTCAAACCCTATACGATTGGCAAATGGGAAACCGGAGTTTCCAAACCAACAGTTGAAATTTTCCTGGCCATTTGCGACATTTGCCGGGTCGTCGATATCCGGCAAACCTTCGGCGGCAAAAGGTTCCTGCGTTTATATGACCTGCCGGTCTCGGCCGGCCTTGGCAATTATCTGGCCGGCGGCGGCTACAGCATCATTGAAGTGGACAGCACGGTCCCCCACACAGCCGATTACGCGGTCAGGGTCAGCGGCGACAGCATGATCCCGCGCTTTGTCGATCAGCAGATCATCTTTATCCATGAACAGCCGGCTCTCGACGAAGGGGAGATTGGCATCTTCTGTTTGAACAATGACGCCTATCTGAAAAAGCTGGCGAAGGGGCATCTCGTATCATTAAATCCAGCCTACGGACAGATTCCGGTTCGCGACTCTGACGATTTAAAAGTACTCGGAAAAGTTGTCGGCTAATGTTGATCAGAATGAGCTGCCCGCTGGTGAGGGACAAGATGAGCGAATATGACCCGGATAAAAAATACCAGCCACTGAAAATTCCCGGCCGGCAGCCTTCTCAGGCCAGCGGGGATGTTCGGCCGCCGGCGCAAATCCAAATCACGCTCGCGGATATTGACAAGGTCATTACGCGGATCAGCGATTTCTTTTGCGAGATCGAATATGAGCCGTTTCCTGTTGCCGAGTCCAGTCAGCCTGTCGCCAAATCCCACAAAATCGAACCGCCCGTCAAAGACGAAATTCGCGACCTGTTCTATCGGATGCGGGATATTGCCCGGCAATCCCGCTCGGTTTTTACTGACTATTCAAGATTCTATGACCGGCGGGTGCAGCAGGACAGCGCAGCTGTTTTTTACCAGCAAGCCGTGCTGATGAAAGATTTCGCGGACGATTACCCGGACCAGGTTCCTTTTTCGTCCTATTTCCCCTATTATCAAATGCTGGGCTACGAACAGCTCCGGACCTATTTTACCTGGCGGACTGGGGTGAGAAATGGAATCGTCAAGCCAACCTCGCTATCGTATGTGTTCCTCTATATTTACGAACTGCTCAATAACGTGGGAGCGGACAGCCCGGAAGACGGCCTGGACAAGCTGGTTTCACTCTGGACCGCCTTCAGGGCTTTCGATCGTTCCCTGGATAAATACGTTCTCCGGTGGTTCAAGGACTATCATATCTATTATCATCTGCCGCATACCTTTAAAGATTTTATCGAAAAGCACAATCTCGCCGAATATTATCCGAGGCTGGCCGATCCGGATGATAGCTTTAATTTATTCTGCGCCCTTTCCAAATACGATATCCGCAAATCCGTCTTTTTTACCGATGAAACCCGCAAACTGATCACCGGTTGTTTTGACTTTGTCATCGAACGAGTCAGGCAGGACTTTGCGGCCGCAGGCATTCCCTTCGATGACGCGCTGTTTCGCCCGATCAAAAAGCTGAAGCCCTGGAGGCCTTTTAAAGATGCGCTTTTCTACCCTTGGTTCGAGCAGCCGGACCGCCGGGTCATTTTTTCCGAAAATGAGCTCTATCTCTGCAGCAAGAACGAATGGACCTTCAGCACGATCCTGACCACGGAGAAAGGACGGCTGTTTATCAGTTATCTGCTTAAGCAGATGGAGTCTGTATTACGAAAAGTCACGAAATACAAATTCAAACTGGTCGCCAATATCAATCTGGTCAATCCGGAAACGCTCAGCCGGCTGACCCGTTCCGGATTATCTATCGATAAAATCATCGAATCCGCGGTTAGCGATTTTTACCGGGAAACCACGAAAACGGTGGTCACGGTGAATCATGACGCGCTGGCCCGCATCCGCCAGGAGGCGCTGCTCACCCAGGAGGCGCTGATCGTGGAGGATCCGGTTGAGTTGAATACTTCCGCGCCCACTTCCCTGCCATTGCCCGCGCCCTTACCCGCGTCGGATCAGAGCCTTTTCGCAGATCCGGCCGATACGGAACCGGCGCCGGCGCCCGACAGTTGGGAGAATCTGAAAGATGTTTTGAGTGAACGCGAACTGCAAGCTCTGGCGGTCATTTTACGAGGCGCCGATCTCAAGCGGTTCGCGGACGATAACAACATCATGCTGGAGGTTCTGGTTGACGGCATTAACGAAAAAGCGATGGATTTTATCGGCGACAATCTGCTGGATGACGAACTGACGATCTATGCGGATTACAAAAATCTAGTTAAGGGAATGGTAGAATGATGGCCAATCAAGTACCGACCAGGATCGCCCATATTCTCATCAACGCGCTGAAAGGCGGCGTGGTGCCGCGCGTCGGGCTGGAGTACATCACCGTCGGGCGCGCCCAGGAAATCGCCTCGATTCTGCACCAGATCGAGATGATCGAGCAAGGCAGCGCGTCTTTCCAGTTCATCGTCGGCAAATACGGCAGCGGCAAGAGTTTCCTGCTGCAGACGATTCGCAATTACGCTGCCGCCAAGGGTTTTGTGGTCGCCGACGCCGACTTGTCGCCCGAGCGCCGTTTCGCCGGAACCAAAGGCCAGGGATTGGCCACCTATAAGGAGTTGATTCAGAACCTGTCGACCAAGTCCAAGCCGGACGGCGGCGCCTTACCGCTGATTCTCGAAAAGTGGATTTCCGGCATCCAAGCCGCAGTCAAAGCCGGTTCCGATACGACTGGCGAGGAATTCGACAGCTTGGTGGAGAAAAAGATCTATGCCGTGGCAGGGTCGCTGGAAGGCATGGTCAACGGCTTTGAATTTGCCAAAGCCGTGGTCACCTATTGGAAAGCCTATCAGCAGAACGACCCGATCCTGAAATCCAATGTGCTGAAATGGTTCCGCGGCGAGTACCCTTCCCGGAAAGAGGCCAAAGCTGATCTCGATATCAATTTCATCGTCCATGATGAAAACTGGTACGATTTCCTCAAGGTTTTCGCCGTCTTCCTGGTCGGCGCCGGCTATAAGGGGATGTTAGTGATCATTGACGAACTGGTGAACCTGTTCAAGATTCCCAATTCGATCACCCGCGCCAACAATTACGAAAAGATCCTCACCCTGTATAATGATGTTCTCCAGGGCAAGGCCCAGCACATCGGTTTCCTGATGGCCGGGACACCGCAGTGCATCGAGGATAAATACAAGGGGATTTTCAGCTACGAGGCGTTGCGGTCCCGGCTGGCCGAGGGCCATTTTGCCACGGCGGAAATCAAGGATCTCTCGGCGCCGATCATCCGGCTGCAGATGCTGACCCAGGAGGAGATGTACATCCTGGTCGAGAAGTTGCGCGATATACACGCGCAGCTCTATAACTACGCGCCCTTGCTGGGGCACGACGATCTGCTTTATTTCCTGACCGTGGAGTATAACCGCGTCGGTGCCGATACGCACATCACCCCGCGGGAGATTATCCGCGACTTTATTGAGCTGACCAACATCCTGCATCAGAATCCGCAGTTGAGCGTAGCCGGGATCCTGGGCAACAACAGCTTTGCCATGGCCCGCGGCGGCCTCTCGGATGAAGAGATACACAGCGAATTTCAGGAATTTGAGGTATAAGGGCAATGGACGCGTTTAGCCGGCTGGCTCCGTTTATACAGGATTTTATTTATCAAAGCAAATGGGAAGAATTGCGGGGCAACCAGGTGGCTGCCTGCGAGGTGATTTTCGACAGCGACGACAACCTTCTGCTCTCTTCCGGCACGGCATCCGGGAAGACGGAAGCCGCTTTTTTGCCGGTGTTGACCGAACTGTACAACCATCCGGCGCGATCGGTGGGCATCCTCTATATCTCGCCGCTGAAAGCGCTGATCAATGACCAGTTCAAGCGGCTGGAGCTGCTGCTCCTGGATTCCGGCATCCCGGTCTGCAAATGGCACGGCGACGCCTCGCTGACCCAGAAAAACAAGCTGATGAAAAATCCGGCAGGCATCATCCAGATCACGCCCGAGTCCCTGGAAAGCCTGGTCACCAACAAGCGCGGCGCCTGTCTCGAGATGTTCGCCGATTTGCGGTTCATCATCATTGACGAAGTCCATTATTTCATGCGCGACGTCCGCGGCATCCAGCTGCTGTGCGTGCTGGAGCGCCTGCGGAAGCTGACCGGCGTCACCCCGCGGCGGATCGGCCTCTCCGCAACCCTGGGCGACGTTTCCCTGGCCCAGAACTGGCTGAACACCGGCACCGGCCGCCGCTGCGCCGCTCCCGTAACCGAAGAGGGC
>DOFA01000179.1 GCA_003532195.1 Clostridiales bacterium | reverse complement strand
TCGGCGTCAAACCGGAAATTGTTTTTGAAACCCCCTTGTCCGCGGTCATCGACGCCCACGACGCCATGGGGCAGGTCACGGCTGCCGATGGCATGCGGCTGGCGATTGAGAAAGCGAAGAAAACCGGCGTCGGACTGGTCCAGGTCCGCGATTCCAACCACTACGGGATCGCCGGCTACTACGCGAAAATGGCTGCCGACCAGGATCTGCTCGGGATTTGCATGACCAACACCGAAGCGATCATGGTTCCGACTTTCGGCAAAGAGGCGATGCTGGGCACCAATCCGATCGCAGTCGCCATGCCAGCCGAACCGGTGCCGTTCATGTTTGACGCCGCCACCACGGTCATTCCGCGCGGCAAGCTCGAGGTGTACAACAAACAAGGCAAACCGGTGCCTCCCGGCTGGATTCTCGACGCCGACGGCATCGACAGCACCAATCCCGGCGAAGTCCTGGGCAACATCATCGCCAAGCGCGGCGGCGGCATTCTGCCGCTTGGCGGCTCCGGCGAAAAAAATTCCGGCCATAAAGGCTATGGGTTTGGCCTGATCTGCGAGCTTTGCACCGGCATTTTTTCAAGCGGCAAGACATCCAACCACGTCAACCGGACGCCGGGCCGGATCAACATTGCCCAATGCTTCTGGGCCATCGATTATGCCTTGTTTGGCGACAAAGAGCAGATCCGCAGGAATTTCTCTGTGTTCCTGGACGAATTGCGCCAGTCCCAAAAAGCCGTCGGCCAGTCCCGCATTTATGTTCACGGCGACAAAGAGGTAGAATCGGCAGATGAGAAGCGCGCCAACGGCATTCCCGTCAACGAGAAGACGCTGGCGGAGATGCAGCGGATCGCGGAATATCTGCAGGTCAGTCCGTGCCAGCTTTGAGCCGGGCGGTGGTCTCCGGCTCCAGGGCGCGGCGGATTTTATAGCCGATCAGGTCTTGATCCAGCCGCGAAAGCATGGCGGCGATAAAAGGATAGGATTTGATTTCGTTCTTGAGCATGACCAGGCCTTCGATCAGGAATTGCCTGCCGGGCGACTCTAGCCACCGGATCAGGATTGCGTCGCCATGAAAGAAGATCTTGAGGATCCGGGAATTGGCGATTTCTAAAAATGAGATCCGCAGAACCAGGACCAGGCTGCCGTCTTCATCGGCGGCAAACTTGCCGGTAACGCCGACTTTATAAATCTCGCCATGAAAATCTAGATCCGTGTGCTTGGGAACAGAAAAGCCTACCGGGAGCCGATAGCTGGCGTCGTTTTCGGTCAGCGTAAGATAAAAATCGTCTTCGGAGCCTGCAAACGTGAGGCTCATGAATCCCCGGGTGTAGTTATTCTGGATGACCTGGGCCATGAGCGGCAGCAATCCGACCGCTGCCGATTCTTCGCTGTCGGCGAGGTAGGTCCGGCCGTCGAGTTCGGAACACAGTGCCGTCGGATCGAGCGTGTTAATCCCCGCGGTGTATCGGGCAGACCAGCTCCCCTTGCCGACGAACGCCGACTGCTGCAGCCGGTTCTGCAGGGCTTGCAGCTGGCGGTGCGCGTCGGGATCTTCCGACAGGGGCCTCTGCTGTCGCAGGTCGTCGGGGAAATAACGGTCCACCAGGCTGTAGAAGCCGTTCTGCTGGAACAGCTCGCTGTTGCCGGCAGTCGTGACAACCAGGACTCCGATATCAGGCAGCCCCAGCACGTTTTGGCCAAACATGCCGTTAAATAAAAAGGACTTGCGGCGGCGTCCGACCCAGATCTGATAACCGTAATGGTAATCGCCCAGATAGGTCGGAGTCTCCATCTGGACGGAAGCCGCCTCCTCGGCCCAGCGTACGGAAACCAGCTGCTGGCCGGCCCAGAGGCCTTTTTGCAGAACCAGCTGCCCGATCTTGGCGATATCTTCCGGACGGATGTACAAACCCCAGCCGCCTTTTTCGATGCCCTGCGGGCAGGTTTCCCAGAAAATTTCCGTGATACCCAGCGGTTTCCACAGCCGGTCCTCCAGATAGGCCATCAGGCCCTGGCCGCTGACCTGGCGGACAATTGCCGACAGCATATAGGTATTCATACTGTTGTAGGTGAACTTTTTACCCGGTTCAGTCCGCACGGCCGACTCGAGAAAGCATTTAACCCAATCGGTTTCCGTCACGGCGCCTGCCTCGTTGAAAACGACGCCGCTGGTCATGGTCAGCAGGTGGCGCACAGTGATGTTCTTGTGGGTCAGGAGGGAGATCACGGCGGCGCGGTCTTCGAAGATTTTGACAACTTTGTCGTCGAGGGACAGCTTGCCCTCGTCAATCAGCATGCCGATCGCCAGACCGGTGATGCTTTTGCACTGGGAATGGGTGATGTGCCAGACCCGCTGGTCGTAGGCGCAGATGCCGGTCTCGGCGATCACGGCGCCGTGGCGTAAAATCATGATGCTGTGCAGATCGAGGGACTCAAGGTCATTCAGATCGCGCAGAAAACCGGCGATATGAGCAGAAGGGATACCCTGCGCTTCCGGCGAAGTGCGGGGGAATGGCTGGAGCATCGGGGCATCGCAGCGGCAGGGCGGTTTCTGGGGCGGGGTTTCGACGCGCGGAACCGTGCTGTTCTTGCGGTCAGCTATCTGGTTGAGCAGCGACAGCGCGCTGCGATGCGTTTTCAGATCCATGGCTATCAATCCTCCGGATGCTAGTTTTCTACACCTCTATGTTACCATAATTTTTTTTGCCTGACAGGCGTCTCTGCCAGTAGCCAGGCTGAGGTGAACTCCTGTATAATGAATGAAATTGTTTGTGCGGGAGTTGTTCATGTTATCGGAAACCGGAACCAGCAGCCCAATCAACCGGGTCAGCTATTTTGCCCTGACCCTTCTGGGATTGTATTTATCGGTATACCAGAGCGTTATCGATGATATCGCCGCTGATTATCAACTGAGCCCGGCGGGAAAGGGCCTGATGATCTCTTTTCATTTCCTGGGCGCGTTCCTGCTGCCGCTGATCCTGGGCGAAGCCGGCGACCGCCTCGGCACCCGGCCGGTGCTGCGCCTGGCGTTCCTGCTCATGATCGGCGGCCTGGTCCTGATCATCGTCAGCCATGCGCCCTATCTGTTCCTGATCGGCACCCTGCTGGTCGGCGGCGGATTCGCCGTCATCGAGGGCATGCTCTCCGGCCTGCTGGCGATTGCCAATCCGGAGCGGGTCAATTCGGTCATGAACCTGTCCCAGATGTATTTTTGCCTGGGCGCGGTCGGCGGCCCTTTCATGGCCTATGGCCTGAAGTGGATCGGAGCCGGCTGGCAGGTCAATTACGGCCTGATCCTGATTCTGCTCATCTTGAGCCTGATCCTGTTCAACCGGCTGATCCTGCCGGCATATCGGACCGCGCCCCTGAAGGGGCTATATCTCAAGCGCATCCTCAAGGATCCCGTTTTTATCTTGCTGCTGCTTGCGATCTTCATCTATGTCGGCATCGAGGAAGGAACCGCTTTCTGGGTTTCGAGCTATATCCAGGAAACCATGACCTCTTCGGTTCCCGGCTTGTTTTTCATCTCCGTCTATTGGCTGGGCATGGCTTGCGGCCGCTGGGTGTTCCAGTATCTGCGCCAGTCGTACCACCGCTGGCTGCTGGTTGGCCTGACCGGCGCCGCGATCTTCATGTGCTTTTTTCTGATGACGCACCAGATAACCTGGATTCTGATCTTCCTGTTCCTTGTCGGCGCCGGATTTGCACCTTCCTGGCCGGTCCTGATCATGACCGCCT
>DOFA01000210.1 GCA_003532195.1 Clostridiales bacterium | reverse complement strand
CCCTGCGTGCTCCTGAGCGAGCTGAACGATCGGGGCATCGTTGCTTCGTGCGAGATCGACGTGTGTTCAGCGATCACGATGCGCGCTCTGAACCTGGCCTCGGGCGTTCCGTCGACCTGTCTCGACTGGAACAATAATTATGGTGAAGATCCCGACAAGGTGGTTCTTTTCCATTGCGGCCCGGTCGCCCAGTCCCTGATGACCGGCAAGGGCACGGTTACCGAACACAAGATGTTCGCCAAAGGCGATCCCGGCAGCGGCTGGGGCACGAACGAGGGACGGATCCGCGCCTTCCCGATGACCTTTGCCAATTGTATGACCGAGGACGGCAAGCTGAAAGTCTATGCGGCGGAAGCGCGGATGACCGACGATGAGATTGAGGACGGCTTCTTCGGTTGCGGCGGCGTGGCCGAGATCCCCGATTTGCAGAATAAGCTGATCAAGCTGGCCAGAAATGGCTTCAAGCACCACACAACCGTCGGCGTCGGCCACATGCAGGCGATCCTCAGCGAAGCCTTCACCACCTATCTCGGCTACGAGATGATCGAGATCTGAACGGAGGTTACCTATGGCGGGCGGCGGCAAGAACGGCAGTTTTATCGGCAGTTCTATCGGCAGAATAATCGGCGGCATTGACGTCGGCAGCACGGGCGCTAAGATTTCGGTTTTCGACGAGCAGGGAAATCTGCTGCACACCGGCTATCGGGATTATCCGGTTTCCCGCCACCTGAGCGCCCATGAAATCGACGCGAACCAGATCCGCGAGGCGGTCCTGGCGTTGCTCCGGGAAGCGGCGGCCAGGGAACCCGGCCTCTGTGCAGTCGGCATCGCCACCTTCGGCGAGAGCTTCGTCCTGCTGGGAGACGGCGACCGGGTGCTCTATCCGGCCATGATGTATACCGACCCCCGGGGGACCGAGGAGATTGCCGAACTGAAGGCGCAATTTGGCGAAGATTGGCTGTGCGCTACGACCGGCGTCGCGCCCCATTCCATGTTCAGCCTGCCCAAGCTGATGTGGATCCGCAAACACGAACCGGAAGTTTTTTCTGCGATCCGGCAGGTCCTCCTGATGGAAGATTATGTGGCCTATCTGCTGACCGGCGAACGGGTGATTGATTATTCCCTGGCTGCGCGAACCATGGCCTTTGATATCCGGACCCTGGACTGGAGCCGGGAACTGCTGCAGGCGGCAGGAATTCCTTTGGAATGGATGTCCCGGGTCGTACCGACCGGCACCCTGGCCGGCACGATCCGGCCGGATCTGGCGGAAAGGCTGGGCTTGCCGCGCGGCCTCGCGGTCGTTGCTTGCTGCCATGACCAGGTCGCCGCCGCGGTCGGAGCGGGCGTGCTGAAACCGGGAATGGCCACGGACGGTTCAGGTACAGTGGAATGCATGACGCCGGTTTTCACGGAATATGACCGCGGCGGCAGTTTGCAAAAGAATAATTACGCGCTGGTGCCGTTCCTGCACAAAGGAACTTATGTCAGCTACGCTTTCATATTTACCGGCGGTTCGCTGGTCAAATGGTTTCTCGATACGCTGGCTGGAAATGATCAGGCCACTGCCCGGGCCAAAGGCATATCCGTCTATGCCCAGCTGGAATCGCAAATGGCGGATAAGCCGACGGGCATCCTGGTGCTGCCCCATTTTGCCGGTGCAGCCACGCCCTACATGGATACGGGATCTAAAGGCGGCATCGTCGGCCTGACCCTGGAAAACAGTTCGGCCGAACTGTACCGCGCCATCCTGGAAGGCGTTGGCTATGAAATGGCCGTGAATATTGAACGGCTCCGGGATTCCGGCATCCAGATCAGCTCGTTGCACGCCACCGGCGGCGGCGCCAAGTCGGAGCTCTGGCTGCAAATGAAAGCAGATATCCTGAATCTGCCGGTACACCGCATGGATGTGGCTGAAGCAGGCACGGTCGGCGTGATCCTGTTGACCGGCGCGGCGACCGGCGTGTATGATGATCTGGAAAAGGCGGCCCGGACGCTGGTCGGCGTACAAAAGACTTTCTGGCCGCGCCGGGAGCAGCATGAAGCTTACAGCGTCTATTACGAGCGATACCGCAAGCTCTACCAGGCCATCCGCCCGCTGGTTTGAAAGAGGCATTCTATGAAAAAATTTATTGTGCCGGTTACCGATACCAAAATTGCACTGGAAGAACTTTTGAAGATCATCCGGCTTGCGGACGATCCGGACGACGAGGATTACCGGCAAGTGGCGCGGATGTTCCAGGAAGCCCGGGGCTGCGCCTTGCCCAAGTTTGTGTATGGCCTGGCGGGAATTGAGGAAAAGGGCGAGGATTATGTCATCGCCGAAGGGCACAAACTGGTTTCGCCGCTGGTGCGCCGGAACCTGGACCAGGTGAACCGCATCGTTCCCTATGTCGTGACCTGCGGCGCCGAGCTTGAACAGTGGTCCCTCCGGTTTTCCGATCCGCTGGAGCACTACTGGGCCGACGAGATCAAGAAGCTGTACCTCGTCAAATGCGCCGCCGTCCTGCGCCGGCGGGCTCAGGTGCAGTATTTTCCGGCCCGCGATATGTCGCACATGAGCCCGGGATCCTTGGCCGAATGGCCGATCACCGCCCAGAAATCACTTTTTGCCCTGATTGGCGATGTTACCCGCGACATCGGCGTTTCCCTGACCGAATCCTGCCTGATGATCCCGTCCAAATCCATTTCCGGCTTTTTCTTTTCCAGCAAAGTTCACTTTGATAACTGCCGGTTCTGTCCGCTGCTCAAATGTCCCAACCGGCAGGCGCCTTACGAAAAAGAAGCATCACAGCATCAGATTGAGGAACATGCAGGATTAATACGTTGATTGCCGTGCTCGATTTGTGCCATAAAATCAAGATGCCGGACGCAATGACCGCAGCTGAAACCGGAGGAATTCCCGGAAAACACCTCCCTGCAGCAGAGCGAGAAGCAATTTGTCCTGCAGGGCGGCAGTATCGGCTACGGTGCGGGCATCGTCATGTTCACACATTCCATATAGGATTTCCTACGGCCAGGCGCAGCTCTCGGGTGACATCCCATACTTCGGCGCGGTAAAAGTCACAATCCCCGGCGTCGATGGCAAAGAATGAAGCTTGATCGCAGGGCGCCTTTTCACTGAACACAACGCCGTTATTGTTGATTAAATCAACGCGATAGGTATGAGTTGTGTTAATAACGCTGACATGGAAATCACCGACGCCGACCACAAGCTGTTTGCCAGCAAAACAGCCGTGCCCGCCGGTTTTTGTATCGCCGATGACCATGCGGACACCTACCGGGCCGCAGGTGAAATCGCCCACCCGCAAGTGCCGGATATATGCCTCATTAGTGTGTTCTTCCGCGTAGATCGTTGTCAGAGCCGTATTCGTTGCCTCAGCGTGCAGATCTCCGCCGGCACAAGCCCACACGCGCTTTCCCCGCGCCAGCAAATCCACCCATAATGCGTAGTTTGCTTCGGTTTCCTTGTTTACCAGATCCATATAGAACACTTCAATACCGGTTTCATCCCGGAACCAATAATCACAGGGGTCGTCGGAACGCATTAACAGCTTCGGGTGCGGATAAACGAAAAAGCCTCCGTGGGCCTTGACCGCATCGATGAGCTCGCAAAACCGGGCACGAGTAAAGGACGGATAACCAAAATGCCCCTCCGGACCGCCCGTAAATTCAAACTCCGGAAATTCTGCCAGCAGATTTTCAAGATCCTTGGGTCCGGAAAAAATCATATTGTAATGCATTTGCTTTTCTGCAGCCTTGCTGTCCGCTATTAATGTCCCCGGCTCTGAGCCGCCGATAAACAGCCCGTCTTCCCAGTCCGGAAGGTACATATGGCGCACCTGCCGATGGTCGAGTATCGCGGCAAAATCCATCTTCAATGATGCTAGCGAGTTTCTCCACTGAGCCAATGTACACTTTCCGTCGCTGGTTCCGCCGGTATTGGCATGGTCGTGCAGTTCACCGTGGTACGCCCGGCAACTGCGGTACTTGTCCATCAAGCACTTTATATCGCATTCTCTCGCTAAGGTTGTCATTGTAAAATCCTTTCAATGTAGAAATTAGTGCAGCCACCAGAACTGTTCGCTGGCAAAATGTGTATTGTCGGTAAAATCCAGAGTCACTTCATTTTCGGGTGTATTCTCCAAATAGTTTACCAGATCGGTAAAATATTGCATAACGATGCTGTGATTTCTCATCTGGCTGGCCAGCAGAAAATGCTCCTTGGTCGCCTCGAGGCGCGCCATCAAGTCGAGGTTGGCCGACTTTCTCTGGCGGGCCAGCCTGGCTATTTCCGGCCAGTCACGCGCGCCGGCGAGTTCATCCATCCGAATCAGCGCCAGAAAATCCTCAGACAGGACGCGGATGTTCTCTGCTTCATAGGTAAAGCGGGCGGCTGGCGAACCAGCCATTGGCTCATTCTGGGCCAGATCCGCAAACAAGGATTGCGCTTCCCAGGCCAGCGCAGCTATGTCGCTGAGCATGGCCTGGCACTCCTCGCGATTGGCCAGGACATAAGTCATGGCTTCGCCGGGGAACCGCCGGGGGTAGGGCTTGCCGGTCGAGACATAACTGTAGACATAATAGGACAGGCGATAAAAGAGCAGGGTATAGCGATCGATTTGCGGATCGTGGTCCGACGCATTTCCCGATTTTCTAGGCGGGGCGGTGCTGGCGGCCGCGTTCAGCAAATCCAGCGCGCGTCGCGACTCTGCCGGCCGTTTGCCCCATAGATGTTCGACATAGCGCTGTCGGAATCCGTCGACGCCGCCGGTTCCGCTGAAATTCCAGGCAAAAGCCGCCTGGGCCCAGTCGTTTTGCTGATAACTGACGTCTGGAGCGCAGTAAGCTTGCAGTTCCTCGACTGGACCGTAATGGGCCATCTGGGCGAGCAGGAAAACATTCTCGACAGCATCCTGCACGAATGAATAATGGAAGTACCCGTTCCAGGGCTTGACGGAACAGCGCAGGCCGATATCCGGTTTGATCGCCTGAAAATTCATCTGCTCCAGATGATTCCAATAGCTCCACCAGTCAACTACGGTGATATCCTGCAGATTTTCCTGGCGCAGCATGGCCTGGAACTGGGCCAGGATATCGCCCGTGCCGGTATTGTAATCATGCGGGATCAGCATGTCATAGCACATGTAAACCGTTTTCATGCCGCGGGATTTCAAATGCCGGATCAGCTTGACTGCGTGCTCCATATAAAGCTCGGCGCGGCTTTTTTTCTGGCATTCGCCGCACTTGCACCAGGGGGAACGAATCCGGAAAATATCTTCCGCATGATGTCCCGGCCCGTCGAAGATTTCATCCAGGCCGATATGGAAACAGTCGATCTGATTCGGAACCAGGCAGCGGTCGATGATGTCGTCGTAAAAATCAAACAACAACCGGTAGGTTTCTGGATTGGATGTGCAGAACCCANNATGGCCAAAAGAGTTGACCATGGGGATGACCTTGACGCCTCTGGTTTTGCTATAGGCGATCAGTTCGCCGAGAAAGTCCTGCTCATAGAGGGGCGGCAGCGATTCCCGGTCGATCCAATCTTGCCTGGCCGGGGAATAGTATTTAGTTATGACCGGTGTTTTCAACTGTGGCGCGTTTTTAAGCGGGTAAAATAAATACTGGCTGACCCGGCCGTCGTATTGGACGCTCCAGCAGCCATAAAGCGCAATGACCAGATGATTCATTTTCATCGATTCCAGGCGGTCGACGAGCGCTTTCCAGTCGGGAAAGTCCATCAGATCGGTGCCGAAGCGGCTTTCCAGGAACTGGCCCCGGAATTTGATATCCGGCCAATCCAGAATCCTCATTTGCGGCAGCTGCACCTGGCCGTTATTCAATTCAAGGCATTGGATCAGCGTCGTAATGCCAAAACAGAGGCCTTCTTCGCCGAACCCGGTCACTTCGACCTGATCTCGCACAACCAGGCGATAGCCTTGGGCGGCATTGGCCATATGAGCGGGCGGCCGGCCGATTTGCAGGCGAATTTGCACCGCAGCACTGCCCGGAGGTGGATAACCCAGCAAATTGCCCAGGTGCTTTTCGAGCCGGTAAGCAGCTGACATAACCAGCGCCGAACAGTTCTCAGGAATAACGACGGTGCAAAGACTCTGCCCAGGCATCCCAAGCAGCAGCGGACAGCCCTCTTCGATTTGTATTTCCTTGGGCGGCGGTATAATGGATGGACTGGTTTGCATCGGGAAGATCCTCCTCCGTTAAGTATGAGCGGCCATTAAGTAAGAGCGGCCAATTGCCGGATAAGCCGGGCCGACTCATCGATCATCTGTTGTCCGGAATGGATCCCGGCGCAGCTGGTAAAGCCGATTTTTCCCTCGTAGCCGCCGTTCATCATGGCTTGTTCCGTAGGAATGTAGCCGACGTCGCCATTGCTTAAGGTGCTGATCAGCAGTTTTTGCGGGAGGGATTTCTTGAGTTCCATACCCAGTTCGCAGAACATTTCACCAGGGAACGCCGCAATCGCGATGTCGCCAAGCAGGAGCACCTGAAGCTCGGCGGGCAGGGTCGGCTGGCCTTCGTACAGCTGGACGGCGCTGACCGCATAGAACTCCTCGACATGCTCGTCCCGGGATACTGCGCTGCCGACCGGGTGCTCGCTCAGGTAAGCCTTGGCTTGATCGTAAGCCTGCTCATTGGGTATCCGGCATTCGAGGGGCAAGACGCTGCTTGCTGTCTTCAGGCAATCGACGGGAGCCGGGATGGCAAATTCCCTGGCTCTCAGGATGTCGAAAGCCAAAATGCGGCCCATAGTCTTGTGGTGAGAGTCGCCGAAGATCTGGCCGCGCGTGAATATGCGCTCTTCCCAGTCGACTTGAGTCACATTGCCGCAGGCTCCGGTTAAGAATAGGCTGACCACGTTCGGACCGAGCTGCTGTTTGATGACCTGGGCGATTTGCCCGGGATAATCGGCGGAGAACGCCTCGGAATCGCCATGCTGGATGTGCGCGGTCACATGGCAGGCAAAATTGCTGATGACCCCGACCGGATTGCCGTGCAGATCGTCGATCCGGATCACCGCGACATCCGGATCAATTCCGCCTTCAACCGCAAGGCGGTCAGGATTATCAAAACCCGGCCAGGTATGGATTTTGCCGTCCTTGAACCAATAACGGCGGTTAAACGAGACCTTTTCCTCCTGACCGAGGCCATAACCGATCAACACCGGCTGCCGCTTTTCCTTGGCCATCCCGGCAGCGAGACCGCAGCGCGACAGCAGGAGACTGATGTATTCCGGTTCTTCGGGATTCATGGGCGGGAATTCGTTGGCCGGTCCGCCGGAGTGGTCGTGGGTGCAGCAAACCATGACCGACTGAGGATCCAGGCCGCAGGCCCGGGCGGCGGCGGCCCTGATTTTTAAAACGGTGGGGCGCATGATGCCCACTGTGTCAAAGGCGAGAATCAGGAAAGCGTTCCGGCCGTCGTCAAAGTAGGCGGCCTTGACGTAAAGGTCGTCATCAACCTTTTGGCCGACTGAGGGAAGAAAGTCCCCCGGGATGCGCATCCCCAGGGAAGGTGTGATGGTCGTTTCATACAGGCCGCAATACATAGAATTGATCTCCTTTATAAGGCTCAAAACAGTCATGGATCACAATGTCGCCCCAAATAGCTGACGTTACAGCTCATTGGAAACCTCAAGCGGTTTTAATGAGGAAATGCAAAGGTCATGAATCACAGCTGATCCTGATTTGACGAGAATGCCCATGTCGCCTTTGCGCGGGACATCAGAGATATCCATGCTGAAGATCCACTGGTCATTCAGATAAATTTCAGCCATATGTGCCCGTACCAATATACGAACCTGCAGCAGGCCCTGACTCAATCCAAATCCGCTGAAATCATCGCGAAGACAGCAGATCACCGTATCGGATCCAAAATTCCGGATTCTGCGGACATTAACCATCGAAATGAGATCCAATCCCGGATTTATAAGCAGCCCGACTCCGGATTCAGTATTGGTTTCCGGACCTTTCGGACGCAACTCGGCAAAATGCCAGACAATGCCGGCTTCGGACACGCTGCCGTAATCCAGGGAGAAAGTCACCATCAAGTCAGATGCATGAACATTGAGCATCTTCAGATTGATTTTCCCCGGAGCGGAACTGCAGGACAGACTGCTTTGTTCATGGAGGATAGAATCCTTCAGGACACAAAGATTCTCCCAGAAATACAGCTTTATTTCTTCATGATTGATCTGACGGACAGCTTTTGGGAAACCCCAGACAATCGGACGGCCTTCTCCGAATGTTTGGTGATATAACAGTGGCTGCCCATGGAAATCAATGATCCGTCCGACATAATGGTCATTTCGCCCTCGGCCAAAACCGAGCAGCAGAGGATTCTGCGGCAGATGATAAGGGCCGTTGCGCTGGTCGGACACCACATACCAGGTTCCGCCGGCATCCTGCCGTCCGCTGGTATCTTTCCTGGATCGGAGACTCGAGAAAAGCAGGTAATGTTTGTCCCCAAGTGTAAAATATTCGGGAACTTCGTATTCAACGAAATCCTCGCTTGCGAAAACCGGATCATGATAATCCCAATGGAAATAATCCGGTGAAGTTAAATGGGCAATACAGGGAGCCTTTTCTTGATCTGCACACACATAACCATGCCAGATTTTTTTATCCGGATCATAGCAGGAAGATAAGTCACGCCATTCATTTGCCGAGTAAGGCCCTCCGGGAAGAAGCACTGGATTGGCAGGATATCTTTCCCATTCGTGCAAATCCATGGATGTCAGGATGCCGATTGGTTTTCCGGATCCAGGTCCATAAGACAGCAGATATTGATCCTTGCATTTCACTGTGAATCCCGTAATCCGCATACCCTTTTCATCCCAATCTCCGGCGTTGGTCTGAATGGAGATTGGCGGCATATGTTTCCAATGGATAAGATCCCCGGAGACCGCACGTCCGATTTTACCCTCTGACAAGAAAAACAGGTGAAAAACATCTCCATCCTGGAACAACCAGGTATCCCACATTTTTTCATCATCAGGCGGCAGGTAGATTGCCATTTTTCATCTTCCCCTTCAACTTAAAACATTCTATCTGCGTATTTGCGAGCACTAAGTGAATCGGGTGTGTCCAGAGCCAGCTGGACACACCCGAGTGAGCAAAAGCCGATGCTTAAAATAATTTCTGAACCAGGCAATTCCCCATTACGGGAGGTACTTCGCCTTGGCAGCTTCAAAGCGTGCCGTCCAGTCGGCGACTGATTGCTCATAGCCATTGGCATCCATCTCACTGAGCATTTGAGTCTGAAGAGCCTCAAATTCCGCGTCAGTTTTTGCCAGCACACACTGCGGGACATAAGTTACAGCAATGTTCTCAATCTTGGTATCGATACGGGCGATGTCGTCACCGGCCGCACCGGTTCCCGTAGCGATCCGGGAATCCCATTCATCAGCTGAATAGGCTGTGCCTTCTTCGATCATGTTGAGAATCTTTTCATAAGGATAGGAAACCTGATAATAGTCGCAATAGGACTTGTCGCAAGAAATCAGAGTTTTAGAATAAATCGCTGAATCCTGATAGAGGTTGACCTGTCCTCCGTCCGGGCAAACCGTACCGGCTTTGATGCCGAAGAAATTGGAGAAATAGGTCCACAGGTTCTTGACTTCCCAGGTATCGCCGCCGGTGAGCCACTTGGCTATGGCAAAGTTGGTCAAGGTCGGCACGCCGTCAACATACGTCCAGTCCCGGCCTTCGACACCGGAATTGACCAGGCGCGATCCCTCATAGCCGTACATATAGTTGATCAGTTCCATGGCCCGCTCGGGGTACTGGCAAGTGGAGCAGATAGCCAGCGAGAAGGTGGGGCCCCAGCCGGCAGCGTCGTATCCCGGATTATGGACAAAACCTGCCACCGGCAGCGAGACATAACCGGCGCCGGGGCCGTATTTTTCTTCAGCTGTGGCGTTGAAATCGAGAATGCCCAGCCATCTGATATCCGGGGACAGAACCTGACCGTTGGTCACTTTTTTCGTATAATCTTCTTCGGTCTGGGTTAAGATTTCCGGATCCAGGATTCCGAGCCGGTAAGCCTGGTTGAGGTACTTGATTCCATTCCAATAAACACTGTCAGGGTCGCCATACTGGAATTTGATATCGCAGCTCATGACATCAACAAAGGCATCATTGTTACTGTTATCAATTTTCAGATATTGGTATTGATAAAGCCATCTCTGGGCCATAGATGCAGAAGTGCCGCTGATGCCGTATGTTTTCAAACCATCAGCCGTCGTCGGGTAGGCTGCCTGCATATCAACCAGGAGATCGAGCATATCTTCCGGTGAACTGACTTCGGGATATCCCATGGCGGCATAATAATCCCAGCGGGTTGTAAAGGCTCCAATGTCAATTCTTTGCGGCGGGGCTCCGTTGCCGCAATTCGATGGCAGGAAAAAGACTTTGCCCGTTCCATTGCTCAGATCGTTGCGCGAGGACTCCAGCCGGTCCGGATAGAGATCACGGACATTGGGCGCGTATTCATTGATCAGGTCGTCCAGCGGAATTACCATTTCACCTTGAATGAGGGCTTCACATTCGTCAGTCGATATGACCGTGATGATATCCGTTGTTGCTCTTGAAGCGAGAATAACATCCTTCTGGTCGCCGGTCGTGCCGGTAAAGGTCAGCCGGACGCCGGTTTGCGCTTCAATTTCGTCAAAGATCGGCGAATCCAGGGACTGGTTGATCTTGTCAGAGAATGCCTGGAGTCCCAGCATCATCAAGTCCAGCGTTATGACTTCGCGTCCCTCTGCTTCGGTTGTGGTCGCCGCGGTTGTTGCGCCGCCGGTTGTCGGCGCAGTCGTCGGCGCTGTGGTCTGGGTTGTACAGGCGCCCAGCAGCATCGCGGCAACGATCAGCAAGATAGTCAGTTTAATTGTTCTTTTCATCTTTCTCTCCTTCTCAATGTTTATTTCAGGGTCCAGAAACCGCTGCCGGCACTGGACAGGCGGATACAAGCCATCTCTTTTGGCATTTGCGGGATCGGGCAGCCACCTCCTTGCTGTTCATTTATTTATAACCCGCTGCGGTGCACCTCGCGGCTGATCAACCCAAAATTATCCTTTAATCGCGCCCAGCATGATGCCCTTGACGAAAAAGCGCTGCATGAAAGGGTAGACGATTAAAATCGGAATTGTGACCACGGCAGTTATGGTCATGCGGACACTCGCCGGGGTCAGGGAAATTTCATTGAATGCGGCGTTTTTATTGATCATGGCGATTAGTTTGGCGATCGTCGAGGACTCTTGTAAATACTTATATAAGACGTAGGACAGCGGATGCAGGTTGGTATTGTTGACATAAATGTGGGCATCAAACCAGGAATTCCACTGTCCGACCATAGAGAACACAAGGATAGTTGCCGATATCGGTTTGGATAACGGGAAAATGATGTGCCACCAGCATTTTAAGATTCCGGCGCCATCGATGGTAGCCGATTCTTCCAGAGAAGCGGGGATGCTTTCGACAAAGGTTTTAATCAGGACCACGAAAAAGGCGGCGACCATCGACGGCAGAAAATAGACCAGGAGCGAGTCGCGTAGCCCATAAAAGTTGATGGTTAGAAATGTGGGAATCAGGCCGCCGGACACGTACATGGTGATGATCGTTCCCCGGTAAATGAATTTACGCCAGTACATTTGCGGCTTGGAGACCAGGTAAGCAAAAAAACTGCTGCAAATCAGGGTTGCCAGAGAACCGACTGCGGTTCGGAAGATCGATATCAATGCGGCCTGGGGAATGGACTGGAGCTGAAAGACCTTGGCATAATTGCTCAAGGTAAAATGACGCGGCAGAAATCCGATTCCTTTCAACGATTCGAGCGGATCGCTGAAGGAATAAATCAGCATGTAATAAAAAGGATAGAGGCAAAGGAAGGTAAATATCAGCAGGATGCTGATGTTAAATACATTGAAGATCCGGTAGGCAGAAGATATCTTTTTCATATGATTGACTCCCCGCGAATATGCTTGGACAGCGAGTTCATGGAAAACATCAAAGCGATGCTGATCAATGAGCGCAGAATTCCAATGGCTGTCGCGAATGAGTAATCCTGGGAGTTGATGCCGATCCGATAGACAAACAGGTCGATGACTTCCAGTTTTTGCCGGGTCAGTGAATTGGCGAAGACAAAATATTGCTCAAACCCAACCGAAAGAAAGGAGCCGATTTGCAGCAAGAACAGCACAAAGAAGGTTGGCATCAAACCAGGTACCGTTATGTGCAAAGTACTGCGCCACCGGTTGGCGCCGTCAATTTCGGCAGCCTCGTAGAGTTCCCGGTCGATGCCGGCCAGAGCCGCCAGGTAGATGATCGAACTCCAGCCGAGGCTTTTCCAGATACCCAGGAAAGTCATGAAATACCAGGAAAGGTTTTTATTGCCCAGGAGCGTCGTGGTCGCGGTGATTTCATAGCCGAGGTTGACAAGAATCCGGTTGATGGCGCCATCAAAAGAGAAAATGCTGCCGATCAAGGAATAAACGATCACCCAGCTGATAAAGTTAGGTAAGGTCACGGTGGTTTGAATCAGCTTTTTTAATTTTAAAGCTCGGATTTCTGTCAGCTGGATCGCAAAAATCGCCGGCAGGGGCGAGAGCAGGATGCCCATGGCACTGAAAAAAAGCGTGTTGACCAGGGCATTCTGAACATCGTCCCAGAAGAAGAAAATCAGCTTAAAGTACTTCAGACCGACAAATTCCATTTTACTGAAGATGACTCCGGGGAAATAATCGAAAAATGCCAGCACCCAACCGGCAATCGGCACATAATTAAATAAGACCACCAGAATAAAGAAAGGCAGTGCCATCAGGGTCAGCTTCAGCCGATAGGGATTCAATCGGGTCCTGGCCGATTGATGCGGGTTGTTTGCAATCATAGAAACCTCGCAGAAAATTTTTGTGACAGTGCTCGCAACTCAATCATATAGGAGGGCGGTTGAAAAATAAATAGTCTAAATCTGTGTCCGAATCGGATTATTTGCACATTAAATCGGAATAGTACTGGATATATTTACTCTAAATTGCACAATTATGCGGTTTACGCGACGCACGGCAAGCACGATGAAATTATTGAAAATGTGCTTGTAAAAACTGTTCCAAAGGTCCCTCGTAGACCGCCTCGCACATGACCGCGAATCCCAGCTGATTGCCGGTCAGATAATAAATTCGGGTCGTACCCTCAAATTCGCAGAGATCGACATCGCAATTATTGATATTCATATAATGAGGCAATCGCGCTTCAACCTCCGGGCTGAGGCGGATGCCCGGCTTCAGGCAGCGATCTTCGTTGCTGAACATCAGCACGGGATTATGCAGGCCGATTTCCCAGGTGACAAAATCCCGCGTGCGATAGATGTAAGGCGCATAACGTGCCAGGGGCAGGGCTTCCAGACAGATCATGTAGTAATGTCCGCCGGCGTAGCGAAGGGCGGGACAGGCGTTATATCGTTCTTTTGTATAAGCGCGGTCAAAAGGCATGGGCGTCCACGTCATCAGGTTGTCTGCGGTCGCGAAGAATTCGGTATAGGGATGGCCGACATCCGGATCAAGCGGTTCATCCAATATACCCACCGCGCGGGCACATTCATAGGCCATGACATATTGCCCGCCGCCTTTACAGACCGACGTGTTGGCGATGGCAAAACGACCGGGCATGGTGAGGATGACCTTGCTCTGCCAATGGACCAGATCTTCGGACCAAAACATCCGGATCTGATTGCGGCAAGAACAAAAGGCATAAACGACATCGTCTTCGCAATAGCCGGAAAAATAATAATTGCCGTGCCCAAAGGGTGCAGAGGTTTCGCCGGTCGCCGCGTCGACGATGACCGCGCAGCAGGAAACTTTTTCCGCGTCGGTGATGTCTTTCCAGATTGATTCGATCCGCATCAGCCGCCCTTTGCGAACAAAAGGGGTCATTTCACCATTTTCCGATACGACGCCCAGCTTTTTAATAACTGGCGCATCCTGCATGGTTGTTTTGTTGTCATAATTGATTTCCGGCATGGTATTTGCTCCCTCTTCCAATGCGCATACAGCTATTAGACCATGATTGCCTAGCATTTGAAAGCCCGCATGCAGAATCGGCAATTTAATCATAGCTTGCGGTATGCGAAAAATAAATAGGATGAATCTGCTGGGCAATAGGTTTATCTGCACACAGCATTTATTAGCAATCGGACAATTTTGTAGTAGATTGCACAAATATGCGGTTTGTCGGCCAGCCTCTTGACACTGGTTGCCTCATCCTATTTAATGGCATTGATAAGATTTCTGGTTTGTCAATCAGCCTCAGGAAAGGAATATATGTATCAGGTATTGATCGCGGAAGATGAACCGATCGTCAGAAGAGGCCTGAGGGATATCATTCACTGGTCTGCCTTGGGGATGACCGTGGCTGCGGAGGCTGCCGACGGGCAGGAAGCCCTGGCGAAGTACAATGAATGCCATCCGGATATCTTGCTCACGGATCTGAGGATGCCGATCCTGGACGGCATCAGCCTNNCCTGGATGATTTTTCTATGCTCCAGCAGGCTTTGTCACTCGGTGTTTCCAGCTACCTGCTCAAGGTCACCGCGGAACCGGTTCAGATCGAGCAAATTCTCGAAGGTGTGAAAAACGAACTGGACGTTCAGGACAAAGGATTCTTTCAGGATCAATACATCGATTACAGTTTGATCAAAGAACAGATCCTCGATGATTTCATCTATTACCGGAAATTGCCGGTTGATGTATTTGCCGACTATGTCAAACGCCTGAAGATGCGGCTGACCGATCGGGGGTTGATCCTGGCGGTGATCCGTTTGCCCAATTATGATAAGCTCATTGAAACAATCCAGGATGAACACGGACGCAAACTGCGGTCGATGCTGTTAACGATCATCAACAAGCGCCTGGCCAGCTATGATTCGGGAGAAGTGCAGCGGGACACCCCGTCATCTTACCTGCTGATCTTTAACTATGACACGGCTATTGAGACTCAGGCCCAGGAATTTTTAAAGAATATTCTTTTAGAACTTAAAACCGACATCCAAAGCTCCCTCGAGGTTGATATCCATTATGGGATCAGTTCCCAATTTGACGGGTATGGCAAATTGCCGGAAAAGCGTGACGAAGCGCTGGCCGACCTGGAAAAATGGAGCCAGGGCACGACCAATCCTAAAGTGGAGATTCTCAAGAAATATGTGAGCGAGCATTTTACCGAAAACATATCCCTGCAGAGCGCCGCCGATTTTGCGGGAATTACCGCCAGCTATGCCAGCCATCTTTTTACCCAGTATGCCGGTATTTCGTTTACAGTTCATCTTAACGAAGTCCGGATCGAAAAAGCGAAGCAAATTCTGAAAACTTCAACTTTGATGATCAGCGAAATCAGCCGTAAAGTCGGTTTCTGGGATGCGACCTATTTCATCCGCGTCTTTAAAAAATATACCGGCTATTCCCCTGATGAATATCGTAAAAAGGTGATCCCATGAACCTGAAGCCGGCCTTGCGCAAGATTTTGGATCGCTCGCGCAGCATCCGGATGCAGTCGCTGTTCTATTTTCTGGTCGGCATGTGCCTGACGCTCATTGTCTCGTATGTTTTCAGCTATTTCTATATGTACTCTGCAGTGGAGAGTTTGAACGAGGATTCGATCCAATCTGATTTCGCACAAATTGATCTCGGGCTCGACTATTTATACACCAACATCGATCGGCAGATCAAGTTAACAGCTACCGCCGATTTTACCAAGGTTCTCCTCACGCACGATAAAAGCATTGATGTGAACCTGATCGTCGCCGTCAATGAATTTCGAAACAGCGTATTCACCATGATTCGCAATTTCCCCTATATTCACTCGATTTATCTCTACTTGCCCGACGGGCGGACTTATTGCATCACCCAATCGAATGCCCGCTTCCTGTTTGACGACAAGGAACCAAAACCATCCGATGAAATCCAGCAGCGCGTGCTTTCGTATTCCAGCTATGGTATTGATTATATAGGCGGCCTGACAACAGCCGATTATCCACTGCCTTATCCTCCGGACAGCAAACAAGATAGCGGACAGGACGGTGGACAAGACATCGTGTCGGCCGTCTACCGGATTAACGAAGCCAGGCTGGTCATGAATATCTATTCCAGCCAGTTTGAATCCTGCTATTCCGGCATCGCCTCGGATGAGAACAGCCGGATCTATCTGCTCAAAGCTGACGGTGAGATTCTTTCTTCACTGGACAAAGAACAGGTCGGAGCCCAATATTCCTACTACCCTTTGATCCAATCCGCCGATACCGGCAGCATTATGATTGACGACCGCCAGATTATCTCGAAGACCAATCCTAAACAAGGCTATACGATTGTTTTTGAAGTGTTTTCCAGCGTATTCATCAATAAGTTCATCAGCCAGGAAAGAAATATGCTGATCATCGTCGGCATAGGGCTGCTGGTCACCTGTTTTGTTTTCAGCCTTTGGATGAAAAAGGCCCTTTCGCCGCTGCACTATTTCGTCCAAAGCATGGATCTGGCCGGCCAGGGCCATTATGATAAAAAGCTGCCCCAGGAAGGAAACCATGAAATAGCGGTTCTGGCGGCCAACTACAACAAGATGCTGGACAACCTGCAGATCCTGACCCGCAACAAAGAACTGGCCGAACAGGAAAAGATCGAGAGCGAGCTGGCAATCCTGCGTTATCAGATGAATCCGCACTTCCTGTACAATACCCTGAACAATATCCGGTGGATGGCCATCATCGCCGGAAATGAGGATGTCTCGAACAGCATCAAGCTTTTGGCGGAATTTATCGCGCCGATGTTCAAGGAGAACAGTTCATTCTATTCTCTCGGCGAGGAGATCCGCTCCATCGAGCTCTACACGCAAATCATGAACATCCGTTTTGGCGGCGGCGTCCGCGTCCAATACGATATCCCCGCGGATACGGAACAGCTGTTCGTGCCCCGTTTCATTCTGCAGCCGTTTATCGAAAACTGTTTTACGCATGCCTTTGTCAAAAACGCCAATGAAGGCGTGATTCTTGTCCGGTCACGCCGAACCGAACCGGGGTTGGTCGTCAGGATTGAGGATAACGGAACCGGCATGGAAATGGCGGAACTCGACCGGCTGAATGATATTCTCGCGGCCGGAGAGGTGGACAAGGGCATCGGGCTAACCAATTCCAATCTGCGGATACGTCTTTATTATGGCAAATCATATGGCATTCGGGCAGCCGTTGCTGATTCGGGAGCCGGACTGGCCGTCACCTGCCTGTTTCCGGCCATAATCAAGCTGGACAACCCAAGCAGTCCCGAGGAGGAAAACGACAGATGAAGACAGAATTCTTAAACGGCCTGTGGTCTTTTCAACCCGATCCGGATCGCACAGGTAAAAGTCAGGGCGTCTTGCAGCCTGACCACCCCTTCCCTGAACAGATCGAAGTTCCTGGAAGCTGGCGGCTTAACCCCAGATACCGCGATTATCATGGCGCAGCCTGGTACAAACGCACATTCCGGATTGAGCCGGAAGATCTCGATCTGAAGCGCTGCATTCAAATTGTTTTCGGCGGCGTATTCCGGTATGCCGATGTCTATGTCAACGAAAACCTGATCGGCCGGCACGGGGGCTATCAGTCTTCCTTCCGCTTCGACATTACGGATCAGATTGTCGCCGGAAACAATACGATCGCGGTCATGGCCGACGATGTGCAAGACCGGTCCTTCGACATCATGGGCGGCGCCGCCTGCATGGAAGTGCCGCAAGTACTTCTGGCCGGCATTTATGAGCCGGTCAGGCTGGAAATCAGCGAGCCTGTTTTTATCACTGATATTTATGCCCCCCTGGATATGCGGCAAGGCCAGGTGCATTTGGAATTGACGACGGCCAACCGGACCGGCCGCCCCGCTGAGGCGGATATAGCCGTCGAATTCATCGATGCCGGCGACCGGTCATTGGCCGCCAGTCGATCAGATAAATTATTGATTGCCGGGGAAAGCGCGATCTCGAATCTGACATTCCCGGCGTCGGATTTTATATTGTGGACGCCGGAGCAGCCGCATCTGTACGAGATCAGAATCACCCTGACAGCCAACGGACGGACTGACATTTTCACGCAGCGCACCGGCTTCAAGCAGCTGGAAGCGCGGGGAACCAGTTTCTTTCTCAATGGCGAACCGTATTTCCTCTGCGGCTACGGCGATGATTTTGTCTTTCCCGCGACCAGCCTGCCCAGCGCGACGGATCCGCATTTCTACAAGCGGCCCATCGAACGCGCCAAGCAGTACGGCTTCAATGCGGCTCGCCATCATAGCCACTTTCCCTATGAGGCCTATCTGGACGCGGCCGATGAACTAGGGCTACTGGTCCAGCCGGAACTGGCCATGGCCAATCTCGATCCCGGCGCCTTTAATGCGGTCAATGAAAAACTCTTTTTATCGGAATGGCAGGCCTTGATCCTGGAAAAGCGGCATCACCCCTGCATCATGGCCTGGTGCGGCGGCAACGAAGAAGAATGGGGCTATCCTTTCGACGATAAAATCTATGCAGCCGCGAAAGCGCTTGACCCCTATCGGCTGGCCACCATTACCGACGGCACTTTTACTGCCCGGGAAGTTGATTCGGTTCATGATTATGCCAGCCTGTGCTATGCCGAATCAACCGACACACTGCCGCTCGGCCCCTTCGCAGATTTATACCGGCGCGACCGTAGCGGCAAGCCGCAGCTCGTTCACGAAATGGGCAATTTTACGACGCTGCCGCAAATCCAGGACTTGCCGGCTTACCGCGACGCCGTTATTTATCCGCAAAAACTGCAGGATTTTGCCGATTTCATTCAGGCCGGGAACCTGGAAACCCTGTACCGGCGCTGCTTTGCCAATGCATTGACCCTGTCGCGGATCTGCCACAAGGTCAATATCGAGCAGGCGCGCCTGGCGCCGGACGTCTCCGGTTACCATATCTGGACCTTTACCGATTACTACGACACCACGCAGGGGATTGTCAACCCATTCTACGAGGATAAAGCCTTTACGCCAGAAAGTTTCCGCGTGCTCAACGCCCAGTCAGTCCTGCTCTGGGACTCGGACCGGTATGTTTTTTCCGCAGGCGAACCGGCGGCCCTGGCGATTAAGGTTTCGTATTATCCAGCTCCCGCCGGCAGGGAAACGCGGGAAGCCACGCTGACTCTGGCGCTTTCCGACGGACAGGAGAAAACAGTCAAGATCAATCTTGACGGGACTGGCATTCTACCTCTATATACCTGGGAAGTTTGTTTTCCGAGCCGTCCGCGCGCTGAAAAACTGCAGCTGCAAGCGAGCCTGCAATGCGGCGACCAATTGATCCGCAACGAATGGAACCTTTGGGTCTACCCGGAACTGGCCGTGCCGGAGCAGAAGATATTCTTCATCAACTACCTCAGCCGCTATCTGATCGACGGTTTTTGTTTTATGTATCGGCACTTTACCATCCCGATGCCAATGGATGAACGGCATCTGATCATCACCGGATTTATCTACAACGGCATGCTGGAGGCTGTGAATAACGGCGCGACACTCTTGCTGCTGGCACTGGAAAACACTTTCCGCGCCACGCTCAGCCATAACGCATTCCGGTCCTCCTGGTGGATGCAGCAAAGTTATTTTTATCTCAATCGCAGCAGCAACCTGCAAACCTCCAATGTCCTGGAAGACCATCCGGCGCTGGCGGGCATACCGCACGAGAGTTGCTGGGATTTGAATTTCTACAACCTGGTGGACGACCGCCACGCCGTCCGGATCGATGAGCTGGGGCTGGATGCCGAACCGATTATATTCGGCATCGACGCTCAGTTGCGCCGGCATGCCTATCTCTTTGAAATGGCTTGCGGCAAAGGGAGAATACTGGTGTCGACGCTTAATTTTGAGCCGGACAATCTGCGGCATCCGGAGGTCGCCTACACGTTCCGCAGCCTGGTCAATTACTGCCAGTCCGCCGATTTCCGGCCTGGATGCCAGGTCTCGCTTCAGAGTTTTCGCGACGCTTTGCAATAGCAAATGCCAGCTGCACTAAAAATGAAAGGACATTTGCGATGACGGTTGAAGGCACTGTATTTTTAAATCGGGAAATCAACCGGTTCCATACGGCCATTTCCACCGGCCAATACAGCACGATTGATCCGGCCGATCCGTTTTACGACCAGGTCTACCATTATCTGCGAGAACTGAAACCGGCCTTTTTTCGCTCCCACAATCACTACAATGATGATTATGCCGACTCAACCGGTTTGGATGATTTTCAGATCGTCGAGCCCTATCCTCCCGAACATGACGCGTATCAATGGAATTTTGGGCAACTGGACCAGAAAATCCTGGCAGAGCTTGAGAATTGCGACCGCGATACCTATGTCTACAATATCCGGACCTGCCCCGTCTGGATGCTCGATAAAACCAAACCGGCGCCCTTGTTCCCCCATTCCTCGGGCGAAGTCCGCGATAAAACCTACCGGCAGCTGGCCGATTTTTGCACCAGAATTGTCGGCTGGTATAACCGGGGCGGTTTTATCGATGAAAAAGGGGTATTTCAGCAATCCGGACATTTTCTGAATATTAAGTATTGGGAAATCCTCAACGAGCAGGACGAAGCGGAAAGCGCCATTTATATCAAAACCGGCCGGGAATATGCCCAGGCCTACGACGCCATTGTCCGGGCAATCAAGAAAGCGGATCCTGGCGTTCTCTGCGGCGGCCCGTCACAATCCTGCGTGCCGACGGAAAAGCACGATCTGACCTATATCCGGGAATTTCTCGAATATGCTGAAGAGAAAGTCGATTTCCTGACGATCCACTATTACTCGGATCAGTCAGGATTATTATCTCCCGCCGGCATGAAGCGCCTGAACCAGGACCTGAAGGACAAGCCTTATGAAAGGCAGTATCTGGAATCGATTGACGATATCGGCCAGTATTTTCGCGAATGCGTGAAATTAGCCGAACAGTTTGGCGCGATTCCGGTCTTTGTCTCCGAAACCAATGTCTGTCTGGATGACCGGTTTGATCAGCCGCTGGCCTGGGGTGAATTTTCGCAGGGAAATTTCGGGGCAGCCTGGCTGGGGTACTTGTTTAAAATTGCCTCTCTGTCCGGAATCGGCCGCTTGCAGCAATACCAGTTTTACAGTCCGCTGAACCGGAGCCGGCACCTGAAGAATTACTTAAGCTTGATCAATAACCGGACTGGCGAACCACACCTGACTTATCGGCTGATCAAAGCGCTGAACGGGTTATTTCCGGAAGGCGGCGTGATGGTCGAGAACGATTTTGCCGGGGACATCGAAATTCTGGCTGTAAAATATCCGGATCGAAAACGCGTGGTTTTGCTGGCGGTCAACAAAGCAATTTCGGAAAGAACCGCGGACCGGTTCATTGGGGAAGAACGGCAAGTCGATATTCGGATCGATGGTTGTGAGATCATAGAAGACTCGGCTAAACTTCTGATTTTTGATCGGCTGAATTCCGGAGTTGAACAGGCGCCAGATTTCAATAGAAGCAGTGCCGGCGGTAATCGTTTCCGGTTGACTCTGCAGGGATATGGGGCCGCTTTGCTGGATCTGGAAATGGTCTGAAAGGGAAATGATATGTATTCTTTAAAGTTTACCGTGCAATGGGGCTACCGGTTTGGCTATTTTTCTCCCAAGCACCTGCCGCGTTATGATTTTAGCGGGCATATCGAGATCGAGAACGGGCAGCTCGAACAATCAGAACGAATGAGTACCAAATTTGACTTATGGGGCCCCTATATTTTCAGCGTCGACTATGTTCCTTACGGGAAAAACAGCTGGGAATCCCGGATTCACAACAATTTTGACGGTTTCCGGTTCACGGTGCAAGTTGAGGATGCCAGCCTGATCACCCTTCAGACCCAGGCGGCGCTGATCCATTTTACTCCGCGTGAATTGAAAGCTGGCGGTCATTTGGTTTGCCATCTGGCCGAGAAATATTCACCGGCAACCATCCATATCGAAACGGATCCGCCGGAATGGCATTTGGCGCCGAATGAACCGGACGAAATCAGAATGTCCTTCGACGATCTGGCCGGCGAAAAAAGATATTTCTTTGGCGTCTGGGGCACGCTGGCCAGGCCGGGAAAGTCGATCCAAGGAAAGCTGCACCTGAAGATTCCGGATGCCGGCTCGGACCTTGACCATACGGCCATTAAATTCGCGGTGCGTTTCATTTTAAGTAAAAACGCCGAAGTCAATGCAGCCATCGACGCGTTACCCCATTTTTCAATACGCGCCAACGGCAGGGTCATTCACCAAAACCGCAAGTTCAGCATGTATGAAGATTATAACGCGCAGATGCTCGATGAGACGACGGAGCTTCTGCCGGCTGATATTTTTGTCAATGGCGAAAACACCATTGAAGTCATCAATGAGGATGCCCAGGCCAGCCTGCTGATCCAGATGCTGCGTTTTATACCTGTGGTGCAGAGGCATCTGGAAATCCTGTCTTGCCCGCGCTGGGTTGTGGTTGGGGTACCGTTCCGGATCCTCTACCGCAGCACCCAGGCAGCTCTGGTCAAGATAGATTATGATGAACGGCTGCTGTCCTTGACGGTTCCGTCCGGAACGATCTGCGACCGGACCCATACAGGGAAAACCAAGATCATCGCGCCGCAGCAGGGTGAAAACGAGTTGTTTTTCATGGCTCTCCAGCCCTTCCATCGGGAAACCGTCAGCTTTATCGACCTTTGGAGCGGCGCGTCGTCCGCGGCGACGATCGAGGAAGCCTGGGATGCCGCAGCGGAGAAAAACCGATTCAAGACCGGCATTGAGATTAAAACCGATAATCCGCTGGAGTACGAGCCTATAATAAGACAGGTCCTGGACAGGCAGATGGGCAACCTGATCGTATTCCGATATTATCGAAATCTGCATTTTGATTATGGGATGCTGTGGGATGCGGCCGCCAGGTGCCGCAAATACGGATTATATACCGATACGATCGGCTGGGGGTCGCTGTATCCGGAAATGCGCCATGCGGTTGCGGACGCCTCGGCAGATCATATCCTGTGTGCCGGCTGCCATGAGGACACCGGCATCTATTACAGCACCTACTCGTCAACTGAAACCAATCTGACGCTGCGGGACGCGAT
The DNA here is from genome assembly GCA_003532195.1 of Clostridiales bacterium. Taxonomy (GTDB): domain Bacteria; phylum Bacillota; class Clostridia; order Saccharofermentanales; family UBA5734; genus UBA8949. Next base: position 3,851 of record DOFA01000210.1, on the reverse strand, counting down.
GAACACTTCAGTTCAAATGCTGCGCGCCAATGTCGTGGGCAACCGCCTACCCGGTGTACCGGTGGCGATCGGCGACGCCAGCGGCGGCTCAAGATATGCCTATATGGCCGGATACGACATCATCCGCCACGAAACCTTCGTCGGCAGCCACATGTTGATTCTGCCCAACGCGCGCGGCGCGGCCAGGGCCTATGGCAGGGAGACCTGGGGCGCGCATGTGGCGTCGCAGCATAACCAGCAGCACGAACTGGACGACGGGCTGCGCCGGTTCTGGCTGGGGCTTTTTATGCCCTGGGTGTTCGGCGCCAATTTCGTTTTTGAGGAGGATTCCCTTTACCAGAACAATAAATACGTCCGCATGGTCAACGATGACTACATGACCCGCATCAAGCAGGAGATGACCGCCCAATTTCACAAATATACGCAGACCCACCCCCGGGCAGGCGAACCGCAGGTCGATATCGCCGTAATACAAGGCAGGTTTGCGCCGCCGTTCAATGGCCTCAGCACGCCGAGCGCGCCGCTGGAACCGCTGCAGGAGAACGAGAACATCCTCGTTTGGGGCCGGTTCGGCCGGAATCGTTGGGAATGGGGATACCGGCAGCCGGAGAAAGGCTTCCATATCCTGGAAATTTTCAGCCCGGGCATCTACCTGACGCCGCTCAACCAGGATGCCCACCGTGTGCGCCGGGTTTTCGGAGCAGATCCCCGGGGTGAATTTGATTTTCTGCCCATCGAGGCCAGCCGCGATGTGTTCAGCCAGTATAAGCTGGCGCTGATGCTGAACTGGCATACCATGGAAGTATATACCGAACAGCAGGACGACGCTTGCCGCAACGATTACGATAAGCTGCGCGCCTATGTCCGGGACGGAGGCACCCTGCTGATCAGCGTGCCCCAGCTCACAACCCGCGCTGATCGGGAGCTGCTGCTGGACATGGCTGACATCCGGCCCATTTATGAAGGAAAAGTATCTGATCTGTTCGGCGTCAATATAGGCGCCCAAAGCCGGCATCTTTTCTCGGGCGCGGTCGGATGCAGCAGTTTGGCCGGCGTGGATTTTGATCAAGAACTTGACTTGATCCGGCTGCCCAACACTTCGCCCGACGAGGATGGCGGGTGCTTCCTCACAGATATCGAGCTGACGACTGCGGAGGTTGTCGTCCAGGACAAAGCTACCGGCAGACCGCTGGTCGTCCGCAACAAAGTTGGAAACGGCTATGCCTATCTGCTGTGCGTTCATGCCTTTCCCGGGCATGAGGCCATAAAACATTTCCTGCCGAACCTGGTTATTGCCCTGATCGACAGGCATGTCCGGCGCGATGTTTTCGTTGACGACCCCAGCGCCGATGTTTACTGGTCCGTATGGAAAACCGCTGCGGATGCCGGAAAAATCTATTTGCTGAACACGGACTGGGAATCAGGCGCTAACCAGAAGGTAGTTGTGATCCATGCCGGCGAAAATAACTTCAAGTACACTGTCCTGGAAGGGCAGCCCGACGAAGTCGCATTTTGCGGGAATACCGCCCTTTATGCGGATACGCCTGAAGTTTACATTGCTTCCGATAAAACCGATCAGGAAACAGTCCGCTATTCGATCCAGGGTTTTGGCCCGACAGTCTTGCATGTTTATTCCGGAAGTCCTGCCGTGCTGTCACTCGGCGCAAAAACCGGTTTGATTAAGCCTGCTGAGGAATATGTCTTGCCGGTCAATCTGGATGAGCTTGGCAATAGTACAGAACTATTGATCCAAAGGGGGGCATCATGAAACAGAAAGTGAAAGATTTTAACAACTGCGGCGCCATGCCTAATGGTTTCATGTCCCAAAGGATAAAGCTGAAAGCCGGATTGATGAAACTCGGGGTCAGCAGACATTATGAAATAGTCATCCCGGACTGTCCCGACCTGGTCGAAACTACGGCGGCTGATACCCTAAAACGCTTTCTTGGCAAGGCGGACTTATCGGTCAGGATCGTCCCGGAGTCCCAGGCTGCCGGCACAAACCGTTTTCTTCTCGGCCGCGAATCCAATCTGAACTCCTTGAAGAAACTGGGCGATGCCGGCAAGATCAGAATCCGCGACGTAGCGCCGGAAGATGACGGCTTTCATTTGAAACGGATCGGCAATGAGATCATCATTGCCGGGGCAAACCCCAGGGGCACGCTGTATGGCGTCTATGCTTTCGAGGATGTTGTCCGCGCCGGCGTTAATAAGGATTTGGACATTAAAACAGTACCGTACTACTGCAAGCGGGGAGGCGGCCCCTATTACAGTTTCAACGAGTATGTCAATTTATCCACTGAAGATTTTCCCGAAGAAAAAGCAGCTTATTTGTCGCGCATGGGTATCAACCAGTTGACCGACCAAGGTATCGGGGGCCATTTGGAACATTTCGTGCACAGTGATGTGTTCCCGTTTCAAACGCCGCCCAAAGCCGATTTTCAGCGCAAGGTCAAAGCCATGTCGTCCGTCTGTAAAAAATATGGAATCGACCTTTTCTTGTTTATCAATGCCCCCTCTTATCCGGGCAGCGTCGCCAATCTGGATCAATATCCGCCGGATGCACTCGGTACAGTCAGGCGCCCTTATGGCGGCGGCCCGTTTGGCGGCAGCGATGACGGGACTGACGTAACCTTGTGCATCAGCAGCCCGATAGTCCAGGAACACTTGCGGAATACCATGCGGAAACTGGTGCGGGAGTACCCGGATGTCCAGGGAATCCAGTTCTACAATCTTGATGGCGGATCCTGGATTTGCACGCCGGAGCTTTGCGGCAGATGCAAATCCGTTTGTCCAGACTCCCCGCCGGAGGTGTTCACACCCTGGGAAACACAAGCGATGCTGCTCACCTTGCTGGCCGGGGCGGCACATACGGAAAGGCCTGATTTCGACATTAAAGTGTGGGGAGCTGTCCATTATCACGGTGAACGTTTCGACAAAATGATTCATGCCGCCCAAGGATACAACAGCCTGATGGGCTGCTGGAATGGCAGTGACCGGAGCGTCATGGTACCCGACGGCGCCGAACCGGACCCGTCTCTGGCCATTGCCCAAACCGTATGCCGGGAGCGCGGGATTCCCTTCTATATGATTTTCGAATACAACAATATCGAGTCCGTTGCCCGGAGCTTGCCTTTTCCTTTTCACGTCTGTGACGCGCTGAAAAAGTTTAAGCAATGGGGCATAAAAAACCTGACCGAGATTTACGGCGAGATACCTGAACACAATTCGATCAATGCGCTGGTCAGGAAGGCCTTCGAGTGTGATCCGGACTTGAATCCCAGGGAATATCTGACCGGACTGTCCATCCTTCAATTCGGCGATGCCGCCGGGAAATGGGCGTACCGGTCCTGGGAGGAAATGGAGAAAGCCTTTGACGCCTGGAATGACTTGGAGTTCGGACCTTTGGACGGAAGCCAGCATATCCTGAGCATCGGAACTGCGGTTCCGCTCACTGCCCCGATCTTTTCGGATTTTGTCGGCGGCTTTGATGGCGTTCTCAAGATTCTAACCAACGTCGAACCCTGGCGGGCAGAAGGATACCGGAAATTTATAGAGCCGGCATTCCTTGACCGGATGATCCTGATGAGCCGGCATCTCGCGCAAGCGGCGGAGTATGCGGAAAAAGCGGTTTCGTCTGCCAGCAGTAATGAGTACATTGATATTTGCGGATATGAAGGTTCATATGGCCGGCCGACCCGCAGGGAATACGCTGAACTTAATTATAGCTCAATCGCTGTTGCCGATGCCATCTGCCGTCAGCGCTGCAATATGCTCCGGGCTTATCACTTGCTCAAGGCAATAAAAGACAATCGCGCTGCCGGTGATGAGAAGCTGGCGCGCAGCCTGGA
>DOFA01000105.1 GCA_003532195.1 Clostridiales bacterium | reverse complement strand
TGAAGAACACCAGAAAGGATTCCACCTGCTCAACGATGCCGTCAACCGCGGCTTCGACGGTTGCGGGCGCTGCTTGCCGGAACTGCACACCCGCTGATCCCCCGCTGATCCCCAGCTGATCAGATGATGACAACTCTTGACAAAACAGACCCGCGGGAATAAAATTAAGTCAAGATAGTCTGATGGAGTAGCTGGGCCCATGGTTCTTCTGGCATCTCTAGAGAAAGAGGTGCGTCGAAACGAATGAAACAAGGTACCAACTGAGCAGGCGAACAAATTAGCTTATCCCAGGAGTCCTGCAGGCGAGAAATCTCTTGCAGGCTTTCTTTATACCACGGACAGTTGCGGACTTACGCGGACTATCGCGGACTATCGCGGGCGTTCCTGAAAATTGAATTGACAACAGCTGCCCCGATGGCGTATACTGGCTCCAATCAAGACCTTGAAGGGGAGAGTAAGCGGGAAAAGCCTTCTCCAGAGAGTTTCCGGATGCCGATGGTTGTTGTCGGCGGCTGCTGCGAGGAAATGGAGGACAACCGGCTGAACATGACCCCGGAGTCTGGCGGACCGAATCCGATTTACGGGTTGAAGTCCGTCCGGGGCGGACGACCGTTATATCGTCGGGGTATATTCCGGCACATCGGCTGGCCGTACCTGTTAAGGCTCCATTTGTGAAAATGGAGCGAAGCGGAGTGGTACCACGGGATCAACAACCCGTCTCCTGCAGATTAATTGCAGGCGGCGGGTTTTTCTTGCCGCCGGAATGAGGGAGGAGATTATATGCAACACATTCTGATTGGCGGCGCCTGGCCTTATGCCAATGGATCCTTGCATGCCGGCCAAATCGCGGCACTGCTGCCCGGCGATGTCCTGGCGCGGTATTATCGGCAGAAAGGCCATCCGGTTCTTTATGTTTCCGGTTCGGATTGCCACGGAACGCCCATTGCCATCCGGGCTGCCGGCGAAAACCGTCCGCCGGCGGAAATCGCCGGCCATTATCACGAGGAATTCGATCGTTGTTTCCGGCAATTGGGATTTTCCTATGATTGCTATAGCCGGACCGACCAGCCTGCCCACGCCGAACTGGTTCAGCAGGTTTTCTCCGAACTGCTGGCCAAGGGGATTCTCTACCCGCGCACAATCAACCAGGCTTATTGCCGCCAATGCGCCCGCTTCCTGCCGGACCGATATGTCGAAGGATCCTGCCCGAATTGCGGCGCGCCGGCCCGGGGCGACCAATGTGAGCAATGCACCCGGCTGCTCGAACCCCAGGACTTGCGCGATGGCCGGTGCAAGCTGTGCGGGCAGCCGGTTTCGTTTATTGATACGGAGCATTACTACTTTGCCCTGACCCGTTTCCAGGATTTCCTCGAAGGCTACCTGGCCGGAGCCAACAGCGGTTTCCGCCTGAACGCAGTCAAGGAAACCCGGCGCTATCTGACGGAAAAACTGAAGGACCGTGCGGCAACCCGCGACCTGGAATGGGGTATCCCTGTGCCGCTGGCAGGTTACGAACATAAAAGGATTTATGTCTGGATCGAAGCTGTTCTCGGCTATCTTTCGGCCAGCCAGGAGTGGAGCCGGCAAACCGGCCGGGATTGGCGGCCGTTCTGGTCGGATGGGGCGCTGAGCTGGTATGTTCATGGCAAGGACAATATTCCGTTTCACACCATATTCCTGCCGTCCCTGCTGTATGGCTACGATAAGAGCCTGAAACTGCCGGACCGGATCCTGTCCTCGGAATACCTGACTTTGGAAGGCCGCAAGATATCAACCAGCCAGAACTGGGCGATCTGGATTTCCGATCTGATCGACCGCTATCCTGCCGATTCAATCCGCTATTATCTGTTGCTGAACGGTCCGGAGCGGCGGGACGCCGATTTTTCCTGGGCTGCGTTCATTCATGGATACAACAGCGAGTTGCTGGGAGATTTCGGCAATCTCGTCAACCGGACCGCGCAGTTCATCCGCCGGCACAAGGATGGCTGCACGCCGAATGAAGACTGCGAAACACCCATCCGTCTGGCGATCGGCGACTGCTATACAGAAAGCGGCGTCCTGCTGGAAAAGGGTGAAATCAAAGCCGCGCTGGAACGCATATTTGATCTGGTTCACTTGCTGAATCGCTATTTTGATCAAAAGAAACCCTGGCTGACACTTCAGTCTGACCCGGACGATTGCGACCGGGCACTGGCTTCCTGCCTGCATGGCATCATCAACCTGACCCAGCTGCTGGGACCCTATCTGCCCTTTGCCTGCGCCCGGGTCAGGAAGGACTTCGGCATTGCCGAAAAGCCAGGCTGGGCTTATGTCACTTGCCCGGCTGGCCGGATTCTCGGCGAGATCCAGATTCTTTTTCCCCGCCTGGATGTCGGCCTGATCGAAGAGGAACGGCGGCGTCTGGGCGGGAAATGAAGGAAGGGTGCGGAATGGAATTTTCTGACATTCTGTCCCGACAACAGGCGCGTTTTATCGGGAAATATGCGATAATAGAGTGAGAACAAGGGTAATCGACGAAGGAGCGCGCAGATGACCAGATCGGGAAGACTCGCCGGACACCAGGCCAGACTTGGCAGCCGTAAGGAAGACCGGCAGGCAAGCCGGCATTTGCCGGTTCTGAACAGGCGGCTGGTTTTACCGGCGCTCCTGATCCTGATTGCCTTGATTCAAACATCCTGCCTGCAAAACCTGATCGATCTGGCGGTTCAGGGTACGCCGACGATAATCGATGTCAGTTTCGCCGATCCAACCCGGCAGACGACCTCATCAGGCACAGAGGCGAATGGCACAGGCTCCACCTCGGCGACAGCGGCAACAACAACTGATCCGGCAGCGGTCACCGTCGTGCCAACCGCTCCGGCGGCCGATTTTGCCAGGCAGGTCGGGCAGATCCTGCTCGACGGCCTTAGGAAGGAATACGCGGAGATTTCGCTTGACGCGGCGGTCAGGAACCGGAAAATCCCCGAGTCTTCGGTTCAGGAAACCATCAATCGTGTCTATGCGATCTATCGGGAACTTTATAGCCGATATGCGGATTTTTATTATCTGAACGGATCGATCAATGTCAGCTATACACTTTTGCAAGGCGAGGCGAAGTATCTGGAATCCATGACGATCCAGCCGCAATACTGGCCGATCCTGCGCGACCTGACCGCTATTGAGCGCAACCGGCTGCTCAGCCAGGTCGATGCCGCCGCCGATACGCTGGCCAGCCAGATCCGTGCCGAAACCGGTCAGCCCTGGCGGCAGTTGCTGCTGCTCCATGATTACCTGGTCCGGAACATCGTTTATGACAGTACCGGCAATCAGGATACCAATCAGGCGATCAGCGCGCTGCTGGATCATTCCACTTTGTGCCAGGGCTATGCGCAGGCATTCCAGCTGATCGGCCAGAAACTGGGAATTGATGTCCGGTTGATCGGCGGCGAATACGAAGGCGTGGGGCACGCCTGGAATCTTGTTTGCCTGGACGGGCAATTCTACCACGTGGACGTGACTCATGATGACCCGACGCCGGACGGCGGTCCGGACAGACCGGTCGAGCATGTTCACTTTCTGCGCTCCGATTCCCAGATGCAGACCACCCACAGCTGGGAGACCGCCGACTATCCGGCCTGCCCGTCTGACGGCGCCTTTTATTACCGGGAATTGCTGCTGACAGCGAACAGCCGGGACTCCATAACAGAAAAGCTGGACCAGTTCATCAGCGGCATCGATTTTACCAGTCAGGAAACCGCGCTGCTCGAACTGCTGTACACCGGATCTGACCTGCCGGACAGCCAGACGCTTCAAGCCATGCTGCAAAAAGCCCTGGATCCGGCTTCGGCCGGGCATACCGTCTATTATCGGAATTATCTGTCCAAAGGAGTCGTATTGGTTGAAATCACGCCGGGCTGACCGGTCCGGCAGGGAGGTTCAGATGGCTGCATGGTTGTTTGTTCTTAATCCCGGATCCACATCGACCAAGACCGCATTGTTTCATGACCGAACCTGCCTGCAGGCCGAAACGGTCCGCCATTCGCCGGAAGAACTGGCTCGGGCCGGCTCAGTTTTTGCCCAGCTACCGGTCCGGCTGGCGGCAATCAGGAAGGCTTTGGATCAGGCCCTGTCGGCCAATCGGCTGCGGCCGGAGGATATTACCGCTTATGTTGGCCGCGGCGGACTGCTTCACCCTTTGCCCAGCGGCATTTACCGGGTCAGCCCGGATATGCTGGCCGACCTGGAAATGGCCCGCTATGGCGACCATGCCAGCAATCTGGGCGCGGTTATCGCGTCCATGCTGGCCAGGGATTTGAAAAAGGAAGCCTATATTGTTGATCCGCCGTGCGTTGATGAGATGGTTGAACTGGCCCGCTATACAGGCCTGCCGCAGATCCGCCGCATATCGGCTTTCCATGCCCTGAACCACAAAGCGGTCGGGCGGCTGGCGGCCGAAACGCTTGGCCGGACATATGATTCCTGCAACCTGGTCATCGCTCACTTGGGCGGCGGGATCTCCGTCGGCGCGCATCGGCAGGGCCATGTCGTCGATGTCAACAATGCGCTCGAAGAAGGTCCTTTTTCACCGGAGCGCGCCGGGAGCCTGCCGACACGCCAGCTCCTGGACCTATGCTACAAAAAGAACCTGTCTCTGGCCGAGACCCGGCAGATGCTGGTCGGACAGGGCGGACTCTATGCCTATACGGGCACGATTGACTGCCGTCTGATTGAGGAACAGGCCGCGGCCAGGCCGGATTACCTGGAATTGCTGCAGGCGATGGCTTATCAGACCGCCAAGACGATCGGCGCCATGGCGGTCAGCCTGGCCGGCAAGATCGACGCGATAGCGCTGACCGGCGGTTTGGCCCACAGCGCCTGGCTGACCGGATTGATTCAGGAACAGGTGGCTTTTCTCGGACCGGTTCTGGTTTTCCCGGGTGAATATGAAATGACCGCCTTGGCTGAACGCGCACTCAAGGTTCTCAGAGGTGAAGAGGAAGCTCAGGATTACGTTCGCGAACCCTGGCCGGAAGATGCAAAGAGGAGCGGTGAAGACCATGCTGCAGCGGTTTGAACAAATCGAGGAATTGGTGGTGCAGCGGCCGCCGGGACGGATTGCCGTCGCCTGCGCACATGACGATCATGTTCTCCGGTCGGTATACGATGTTTATGCCAAGGGGTATGCCGCGCCGACCCTGATCGGCGACAAGGAGCGGATCTTCCGGATTGCCGACGAAATGAAGATCGATGTTTCCCGCATGGCGATCATCAAAGAACTTGATGAGAAGAAGAGCGCTGAGATAGCGGTTAATCTGGTCAGCAGCGGCGAGGCGGATGTGATCATGAAAGGCCTGCTGCAGACGGCGGACCTGCTCAAGGCGGTCCTGGAACGCGACAAGGGGCTGCGGACGACCGCGCTGCTCAGCCATGTCGGCCTGTATGAAGTAACCGGATACCACAAGCTGCTTTACATCACGGACGCGGGCATCAACATCGCGCCGGACCTGCGCCAGAAAATTGAGATTATCCGCAATGCCGTCGATGTTGCACGAGCTTTGGGGGTCGAACAGCCCAAGGTGGCGGCGCTGGCCGCGGTTGAAACGGTCAACCCGGCCATGCCCGGCACACTTGACGCGGCTGCGCTGGCCAAAATGTCCCAGCGCGGCCAGATCAAGGACTGCCTGATCGACGGCCCGCTGGCCATGGACAACGCGGTTGACGCCGAAGCCGCGCGCCGCAAGCAGATCATCAGTGACGTGGCGGGCGACGCGGATATCCTCCTGGTGCCCAACATCGATGCTGGCAACATCCTGGTCAAATCGCTGATCTTTCTCAGCAATGCCCGTTCCTGCGGGATCATCACCGGCGCCCGCGTGCCGCTGGTCGTCACATCACGCGCGGAAAGCAGCCCGGCAAAATATTTTTCCATACTGCTGGCCTTGGCTATGCTGGGCCAGGCCGGCATAGACAGAAGGGGGAATTGAACATGGCGAAAGACAAAAAGACCATCCTGTCGGTCTGGGTCGAGGACAAAGCCGGCGTTCTCTGGCATGTCAGCCAGCTATTCGGCGAGCATAACTGCAATATCGCCAGCCTGACTGTCGGCGGTACAGAAAAGCCAGGCGTTTCCCGGATGACCATTATCGTCAATGGCGAGGAACAGTCCGTGGATACCGTGATCGCCAAGCTGAACCGGATAACCAGCCTGATTAAGATCAAGCGGATCGATGATGAAGAATCGGTGCTGATGGAACTCGGATTGATCATGGTCGACGCGCCGGACGACCGGAAGACGGACATTATCAATATTGTCAATGTTTTCCGGGCCAGGATTGTCGATGTGGCCGGCTGTTCGATGACAATCGCGATCACCGGGAATCCGGTGAAAATCCAGGCCCTGATAGATTTGCTGCGGCCCTTCGGCATTCTGGAAATTGTCCGTACCGGAGCGGTCGCTATCGATCGCGGGAAAAAACCCTGCGAATAGAGGGGATTGACCGGATCGGGAATCTGGCTGAGCGTCCGAAAGCCGGCCGGCTGTCAGGCGCTGGCCGGCGACTCGCCTGTCTCGAACTGGCTGTTGTACAGGCTGGCGTAGAAACCATCGTCTGCAAGCAGCTGCGCATGCGTGCCTTGCTCGACGATGTCGCCGTCGCGCATGACCAGAATCAGGTCGGCATCGCGGATTGTCGACAGGCGGTGGGCGATGATGAAGCTGGTGCGGCCTTTCATCAGCTGGCTCATGGCTTTCTGGATCAGAACTTCCGTGCGCGTATCGACTGAGCTGGTCGCTTCATCGAGGATCAGGATCTTCGGATCGGCCAGAAAAGCCCGGGCTATGGTCAGCAGCTGCTTTTGCCCCTGCGAGATGTTGCTGGCCTCTTCGTTGATCACCAGGTCATAGCCGTGCGGCAGGGTATGGATAAAATGATCCGCGTAGGCTGCGCGGGCCGCATCCTGGATTTGCTGCTCGGTGGCGTCCAGTCGGCCGTAGCGGATGTTGTCGCGGATGGTGCCGTTGAACAGCCAGGTGTCCTGGAGCACCATGCCGATCCGGCCGCGCAGGTCGTCGCGGCGCATCGTGGAGATGTCCACCCCGTCCAGCGTGATCCGCCCGGCGTCCAGTTCGTAGAACCGCATGACCAGGTTGACCAGCGTGGTCTTTCCGGCGCCGGTGGGACCGACGATGGCGACCGTCTGCCCGGGCGGCACGTCGAGACTGAGGTCCTCTATCAGGGGGGAGTCGGCGGCGTAGCTGAACGACACGTTGCGCAGCGTGATGTGGCCGCGCGTGTGCGCGAGCGCCACCGGCGCGGCCGCGTCGGGCTCCTCTTCCGCCTCGTCGAGCAGCTCGAAGAC
>DOFA01000117.1 GCA_003532195.1 Clostridiales bacterium | reverse complement strand
TCAATCTTCATCAGAACGGTTCCCGGCGCCGGTTGGGGTATCGGGTAGCTGCCGATCACAAAATTACCCATCGGCCTGTCCAGCAAGCTGGCTCTTGCAGTTTCCAATGCTGTTCGCCTCTATTCCTTATTGAATTCCATATAACCGTCAAGGTTGGTGTGCCGTAAAGCCATTTGCTCTGCCGTAATGCCTGTCTTTGCCATCAGCATCTGGATGACGATGTCTTCAAAGACGAATACCGTCTGTTCAAAAAGGGCCGCCATGGGCTGAATCGACGGGATCTCGCCAGCTGTTCCCGGATTGACCTGCCCTTTGAGGCGCACCGTGAAATCGCACAGCTTGCCCCATTTGGATTCCGGATGGGCGGTGATGGCGCATACTTCTGCGCCCGCCTTTTTCGCCAGTTCCATGACAAAATAGGAAACACCTGTGCAGGCGCCATTGACGATCAGCAAATCCCCCTTGCCAATCGAGGGGCAGGTTGTATCAAAGACGATATGGGCATTGAAACCCATGTGCATCAGCCGCATAATAAAAGCCCTGGCGGCGCATTTCATACGGCCCATGCCGAAAACCTGGATGCAGCCGGCCTTGGTTATCGCTTCGAGCAGCCGGTCGATTTCACGCTCATCGACATCGGTCAGAACTTGTTTGTGTTCCTGCAGGACCGACTGGACAATCTGACTGTAATTCATGCCACCAACTCCCTTGTTGAGTCATTAAATGATTCTTTTCTCTTCCGGCATGGTTGGAAAGGTAATTGTCCGGGAAAACTCGATGACTTCATCCAGATGGTTGAACACTTTATGGAAGGCTTCGACAAAGTATTGCATCAGCTGCAGATCATTGGGCGGATAAATGTCATCGATGCAGAAGGAACGGTCGAACATGTCGACGGTGCGCGGATAATCATTGGGGTCGTATTTCATTTGGCGGACGGCTTCGGAACAATAGCTGCTGCTCCAGGGCGCCCCTTTGCCGTAGGCATCTTTGTTCAGGAAGATTTTTTGGGCCGGGACAGGCATGTTGTGCCACTCGAATACCGGCACGCCTTCTTCCCTTAAGGCTTTTTGCACGGCCCAGCGGAAACGTTTGGGATGTACGGATGTGATGCCGATCTTTTCCGGATACAAGCTGACTTTGTATAAATGATAACTCGTGACATAGCCATCCGGAATCGGCAGCGGCTTGACTCCGGCGATCTTGCCGAGTTCCTGGTTCAGGTATTCGCAGTTGGCTGTCCGCTGGCCCTGTAAAGTGTCGTAGCGCCTGAGAAAGGACCGGCAGAAGGCATCCGCCATTTCATTGTTCCGGTAGTTGAAACCCATGATCTGGGCGTCATAAAGCCTGATTGAACCTTTGGGTATCACGTTCTCGCCAAACATGCTCATCTTGCGCGCGCGCTCGTAAAGCTCCGAGTCGTTGGTTGTGACGATGCCGCCTTCACCGGCCGGCAGGTTCTTGCTGCCGTTCAGGCTGAATGCCGCCATGTCGCCGAGAACGCCGGCATTTCTGCCTTTATACCGGGATCCCGCAGCTTGCGCGGCATCTTCGATGACTTTCAAGTTGTATTTTTTGGCGATAGCATTGATCGGGTCCATATCAGCCGGCAAGCCATGGGTATGGACTGGCAGGATAGCCCTGGTCCGGTCCGTGATCCGGTGTTCGATATCGTTGACATCCATGTTATAAGTTTCCGGATCAATATCCGTGAAAATGGGAATGCCGTTTTGCGCCAGGACAGACTGGGCGGTCGCCCAGAAACTGTAGGCGGGCGTGATGACTTCATCTCCTGGCTCAATGCCGCAGGCGCAAACGCAAGCGTGCAGCGCGGCCGTGCCCGAGTTAACCACCAAGGCGTGCTTGGCGCCGATATAGGCGGCAAATTCGTTCTGTAAACCAGTCACTTCCTCTTCCATCGGTCCCCAGAGAACACCGCGTTTCAGAACTTTGACGACAGAATCGATGTCTTCCTGGGTAATGGGCGGCCAGGGCTTCTTCAATTCGGCAGGCACCACCGGTTGTCCGCCGTTTATTGCGAGCTTGCTCATAATATTGTCTCTCCTCAATTACATCTTGGGTATGTTTTCAGTTTATCAGCTATAAAATTCAAAACAACAGTTTATGAGTTGATTTCAGCAATTAATTATCTGATTGATTTAGTAAATCGATTTACTTATTCTTTCAAAGGATCTAATTGCTTTGAATAAGATGGCTATTCGAAGCGAATTAGGCTCCTTTGGCTGATAATGCTAGCCTGGACAACGCCAGTAATCTGCTATAATAGACCCGTGGAACAGTGGTTTTACCCGGATTATCCGGATTATATCCAGGAGGGCATACATATGATTCCCACACCCCATATCGATGCTAAAGAGCAAGGCGATATCGCCGAAACGATCCTGCTGCCCGGCGATCCGCTGCGGGCCAGGTTTATCGCCGAGAACTACCTGGACGGCGCGGTCCAGTTTACTTCCATCCGCAATATGCTGGGTTACACCGGCCATTACCAGGGCAAGCGCATATCGGTCATGGGCACGGGCATGGGCATGCCGTCTTTCGGCATCTATGCCTATGAGCTGATCCATTTTTTCGGGGTCAAGAACCTGATCCGGATCGGTTCCTGCGGCGCCATGCAGCCCGACCTGCAAATGAAGGACCTCATTCTGGCAATGGCATCGTCGACTGACTCCGGTTTTGTCAGGCAATATAATCTGCCCGGGGATTTTGCCCCGTCCGCTTCCTGGAAACTGCTGAAAAAGGCCGCGGACACGGCCGGGCAAAAAGGTATCGCTGTCCGCGTCGGCAATGTCCTGAGCACTGACTATTTCTATAATGAAAGCTCGGATGATTGGAAGAAATGGGCAGCCATGGGGATCCTGGCCGTGGATATGGAAACTGCCGCGCTTTACATGCTCGC
>DOFA01000097.1 GCA_003532195.1 Clostridiales bacterium | reverse complement strand
GGTGACCTCGCCCAAACAGCGCACTGCCAGCCCGGGTCCGGGAAAGGGCTGGCGCCAGACCAGGGACGGCGGGATGCCCAGCTCGAGGCCGGCCTTGCGGACTTCGTCCTTGAACAGGCTGCGCAGCGGTTCGATGATTTCTTCGAAGCCGATGTTTTTCGGCAGTCCGCCGACATTATGGTGGCTCTTGATGACCGCCGCGTCGCCGGCCCCGCTTTCGATCACATCCGGATAGATCGTGCCCTGGACCAGAAAATCGACTTGGCCGATCTTGCGGGCCTCTTCTTCAAAAACCCGGATGAACTCCTCGCCGATGATTTTCCGTTTCAGTTCCGGCTCGGTCACGCTGGCCAGCCGGGCCAGAAACCGCTGTTGGGCGTTGACCCGGATCAGGTTCATGGCAAACTGCTCTTTGAAAACCCGTTCAACATCGTCGCCTTCGTTTTTGCGCAGCAAGCCATGGTCGACAAAGATGCAGGTCAGGTTGCGGCCGACCGCCTGATGGATCAGAACGGCGGCGACCGATGAGTCAACGCCGCCGGACATCGCACAAAGCACCTTGCGGGCGCCGATTTTGTTTTTCAGATTGCGGACGGAGTCGGCAACAAAGGTGGACATCTGCCAGTCGCCGCGGCAGCCGCAAATCTGATAGAGGAAATTGCGCAGCATCCTGCCGCCTTCGGGGGTATGCTGCACTTCCGGATGGAACTGGACGGCGTACAAGCCGCGGCTGGCATCTTCCAGGGCGGCGGCCGGGCAGGCCGCTGTGTGGGCGGTGATCGTGAATCCCTGAGGCATATGGGCAATCTGGTCGGTGTGGCTCATCCAGCAGACAGTCTCTCCGGACACTTCGGCAAACAGCAGACTGTCGCCGGTAATGGTCAGCGGAATGTGGCCGTACTCGCGCTTTTCCGGAGTGACGATCCCGCCGCCGAGCATCAGGGCCATCAGCTGGGCGCCATAGCAGATGCCCAGGATCGGTATGCCCAGCTCAAACAAGGCCGGATCGCAGCGGGGCGATCCGGCGTCAGTGGTACTGTTGGGCCCGCCAGTCAGGATGATGCCCCGGTAATGGCTTTGGCGGATTCGCTCCAGGGGAACGCTGTAGGGCAGGATCTCGCAGAAGACGTTGTTTTCGCGAACCCGACGGGCGATCAGCTGGTTGTATTGACCGCCAAAGTCGAGCACCAATACGGCTTCGTGCTGCATAGGAATCCCTCCGGCCGGTTTCAGCGGCATATGATTTCTTCACGACGCGGCCCGGTGGAGACCAGATGCACCGGAACGCCGATTTCTTGCTCGACGAAAAGGACATAATCCTGGGCATTCCGGGGCAGCTGGCCAAATTCCCTGACGCCGCGGATATCGGTCAGCCAGCCCGGCATCAGGCGCAAAACCGGCTTGGCCCGGTTCAGTTCTACCGTTGCCGGAAAGTCGCGGGTGATCTGTCCGTCAATCTCATAACCGACGCAGACCGGAATCTCCTCGAGGTAGGACAAGACGTCGATCGCCGTCAGGGCAGCTTCGGTCGCCCCCTGGATCATGCAGCCGAAGCGCGAGGCCACGGCGTCAAACCAGCCCATGCGGCGCGGCCTTCCGGTCGTCGCCCCGTACTCGCCGGCATCGCCGCCGCGCTGGCGCAAGGTCTGCGCCGTCTCGCCGAATATTTCGCTGACGAAGGCGCCGGCGCCGACCGCGCTGGAATAAGCCTTGACCACCGCCACCACCTCCCGGATTGAAGAAGGCGGCAGGCCGGCGCCGACCGTGCCGTAGCCGGCCAGGGTCGACGAAGAGGTCGTGAAGGGGTAGATGCCGAAGTCCGGGTCTTTCAGGGCGCCCAGCTGACCTTCGAGCAGGATTTTCTTGTCAGCCGCCAGCGCCTGATGTAAAAAGCGGACGGTGTCGCCGATATAGGGGCGGATGGCATCACGCCAGTCCATCATCTGCGCGAACAGCTCTTCGGCGTCGATCTCCGGTTTATGGTAGAGATGGCTAAGCAGCACGTTCTTGACGGCCAGGATGTTCTCCAGTTTAGCGCGCAGCGCGGCCCCGTCGAACAGTTCGCTGACCTGGAAGCCGATTTTGGCGTATTTGTCGGAATAAAACGGAGCGATCCCCGATTTGGTCGAACCGAATTGCCGGGCACTCAGGCGTTCTTCTTCATACTGGTCAAACAGGATATGATACGGCAGGACCATCTGGGGGCGATCGGAAATCATCAGGTTGGGCGCCGGCACTCCGCCTGCCAGCAGCTGGCCGATTTCTTTAAGCAGCGCCGGAATGTTCAAAGCGACGCCGTTGGCGATAATATTGGTCGTATGATCGTAGAAAACGCCCGAGGGAAGCTGGTGCAGGGCGAATTTGCCGTAATTGTTGATGATGGTGTGGCCGGCGTTGGCCCCGCCCTGATAGCGGATCACCACGTCCGATTCGGCAGCGAACATGTCGGTGATTTTCCCTTTGCCTTCATCGCCCCAGTTGGCACCTACAATAGCCTTGACCATATATATCCCCCTTTGGCTGTCGGATGGACGCGGCGGTAGTCCTTCCATCCCTGCGGGCTGCCGGCGGTGGTTATTTCGGCCGGTCCTGCCGTCTCTCCCAAAATAGAAAAGACGCCCCAACACGTTTGGGACGTCTTGCCCTAACTATTATATAACAGCTGATTCGCGGCTGTCAAAAGTTTTTTTTGCAAGTTACGCTGATTTCACTGGCAAATTTTGTTGCTTGGACAACTCGATGTCCGCGGCCTGGATCCGTATAAATCAGAAGATATTTTGCAGCCGCTCCATCGCCAGACGGGTGTTTTCATGCGTGCCAAAGGCAGTCAGGCGAAAATACCCTTCACCGCAGGGCCCAAAACCGGAACCGGGGGTGCCGACGACATTGGCTTTTTCCAGCAGGTAATCGAACAGGCCCCAGGAGGAAAGGACGTTCGGGGTTTTCAGCCAAAGGTACGGGGCGTTGGTGCCGCCGTAAACGGTCAGGCCCATTTGCAGCAATCCGGCGCGGATCACCCGGGCGTTCTCCTGATAATAAGCGATGGTTTGCCGGATCTCCTCTTGCCCTCTTTCGCTGAATACAGCCTCGCCGGCGCGCTGGGTCACGTAGGAAGCGCCGTTGAATTTGGTTGTCTGGCGCCGGTTCCATAAAGTGCTCAGTTTGACCCCGCCGACCACAAGCTCCTTAGGGATCACCGTGTACCCCAGCCGCATGCCGGTAAACCCGGCCAGCTTGGAGAAGCTGCAAAACTCAATCGCGCATTCGCGGGCGCCGTCAACTTCAAAAATGCTGTGCGGCAGATCCTCGGTGATATAGGCTTCATAAGCGGCGTCGTACAGGATGACCGCGCCGACCCGGCGCGCATAATCCACCCAGCCGCGCAAAGCCTGGGCGGTGATCGCCGCTCCGGTCGGATTATTCGGGTAGCACAGATAAATCAGATCCGGAGCCGGGGCGGAAGGTCCGGGGATCTCCGGGCAAAACTGGTTTTCAGCTGTGCAGGGCAGGTAGATCAGGCGATCCCAGCGGCCGGACGAAGGCTGGTAATTGCCGGCGCGGCCGGACATGGCGTTGGTGTCGACGTACACCGGATAAACCGGATCGCAAACCGCGACGACGGCATTCGGGTCGAAAATATCGCCGATATTGCCCGTATCGCTTTTGGCGCCGTCGCCGACAAAAATCTCATCCGGTTCCAGTTTGACGCCGCGGCGCAAGTAATGGGTTTCGGCAATCTGCCGGCGGAGAAAATCATAGCCTTGTTCCGGACCGTAGCCATGGAAAGTGGCGGCAGACGCCTGATCGTCCACGGCCCGGTGCAGGGCGGCTATGACGCTGGGCGCGAGCGGCTGGGTTACATCGCCGATCCCGAGGCGGATGATTTTCCGGTCCGGATGGGCTGCGCTGAAAGCGGCAACTTTACGGGCGATATCGGAAAAAAGGTAGCTGCCGGGCAGTTTCATATAGTTCTCATTGATCTTCAGCATGGTGTATACTCCTGGTTTCTCTTCGTTATAATTATTCGTCGATCTCGATCCAGCCGTCAAAAACAAAGGCGGCCGGCCCGGTCATCATGATATCGTCACTGCTTTCATCCCAGGCGATCTCCAGATTCCCGCCGTTCAGATGCAAGGTGGCCTGACGCTCGCTGCGGCCGGTCGCAACGGCGGCGGCCAAAGCCGCGCAGGCGCCGGTACCGCAAGCCAGCGTTTCGCCCGATCCGCGTTCCCAGACCCGCATTCGCAGGTTTTTCCGGTCGATGACCTGGACGAATTCGGTGTTGATCCGGTCCGGAAACAGGGAGTGATTTTCAAATAACGGGCCCAGGCGCGCCATGTCCAGGGAATCCACCGCATCGACAAAAGTGACAGCATGGGGATTGCCCATGGAAACGCAGGTCAGCTTGTACAAATGGCTGCCGACGGCGATCGGTTCGTCGACCAGACGGCTGTCGTGCCAGCGGACCGGAATGCGGGCCGGTTCAAAGACCGGATGGCCCATGTTAACCGTCACGTCGCCGACCAGACCGTTCCTGACCTGCAGGCTGAGCGTTTTGACGCCGCTCAGGGTTTCAATCTGCAGATGCTTCTTCACAGCCAGCCCGCGCTCATAAACATACTTCGCGACGCAGCGGATGGCATTGCCGCACATTTTAGCCTGGGATCCATCGCTATTGTAGATATCCATCAGGCAATCGGCGGTTTGCGAAGGCCCGATCAGCACCAGGCCGTCCGATCCGATGCCGAAATGCCGGTCGCTGACCTTTATCGCCAGTTTAGCCGGATCGGCCACCTTCTGAATAAAGGTATTGATATAAATATAATCATTGCCGATGCCCTGCATTTTGGTAAACTCGAGTTTGGTCTTCATGCCGGTCGTTCAGCTCCTTTGCTTAGGTTTTTCTTTCGGTGCCTGTTAGAATCTGGTCTGGTGTCGTTTCATTTTACGTGGGCGGCAGTTTGTTGTCAAGGCAGTCCCGACGCGCGCTTGTATGCCTATTTGCAAGACAAGAGAACTTTTCTTGCATTTTCTTCCAGGATCTGCGGCAATTCCGCCAGCGGTTCCAGGGGGCCGTACCGTCGGCTCAGAGCCGTGTAAATCAGATAATCCGCCATTTGCGGATTTTTCGGCAGGAAGCTGCCATGCGAATAGGTGCAAATGACATTTTGACAGACCGCGCCTTCGCTGTGATCCTGGCCGTTGTTGCCGCATCCTTTGACGACGCGGGCCAGGGGCCGGACCTGCGGACCCAGGCTGGTGCGGCCGGAATGGTTTTCAAAACCGACCAGCAGCGGATCCAGGCCGCGTTCTTCGAGAAAAGCGCTGTGATAAATGGTATCGCCGATCATGCGGTCCGGCCTGGCGACGGTCCAGATGTCGATGGCGCCCAGGCATTCGATGCGGTGTCCGTCCTGTTCTTCATAATACTGGCCCATCAGCTGATAGCCGCCGCAAATGCAGAGGAAAACCAGGCCGTCCCCGACCGCATCCCGGATCGCCGGCCCCTTTTGCTCGAGCAGGTCGCGATGGAGCAGATTTTGCTCATAATCCTGGCCGCCGCCGAGAAAAACCAGGTCATAATCAGAAGCAATAAACGGCTGGCCGAGGCTGACCGCGGCGACCCGGCTTTCGATGCCGCGCCAGGCGCAGCGGCGCTGCAAGGCCAGGATATTGCCCCGGTCGCCATAGAGGTTGAGCAGGTCCGGATACAGGTGGCAGATGCGCAATTGTAAAGCAGCCATGGGTCCGTCCTCCTCAGCGCCAGAATTCATTCAGCTGGAACCTGCGGCTCAGGTCGGCCCGCAAAGCCAGCATCGCCGTGTAATTCGGCAGGATGTAAAGACACCGGCCAGCCGGGCAGTCAGCCAGCAGCCGGTCGAAAAGGCCAGAAAATATGGGATCAACCAGCAGGTCATCCTCCTGTTTGCCGGCGTAGTAGAGGCGCAGCGCCAGGTCATGGCAGCGCTCGCCGGAAACGCCGATCCGGCCGCCTGGCAGATGATGCTCGAAATGGACATCCCAGATCCAGGAAACGTCCCGGCCGTCAGGGTCATTGGCGTTGAGCAGCATCATGACGCCGCCGGCATCTGGCGCTCCGGCGACAAAATCCAGCGCCCGATCCATGCCGACAGGATTCTTGACCAGGATCAGGCAGACTTCCCGTTCGCCAACAGGAAACCGCTCCATGCGGCCGAACGCGGCGCGCGCGCCGGACAAGGCCGCAACCGCGGGCTGGAAAGGCAGGCCTGCCGCCAGCAGGGCTGTAACGGCGGCGGCAGCGTTGTAGCCGTTATGCAGGCCGGGGATCGGCAGGCGGGCGGCCTCGCTCTCGCCTCGCCAGGTGAATTGCAGCTGCAGTTCACGGGTCTGCTGCGGGCCGGGCAGGAACGTCAGGTCCGGTTCGGGGCGGGCGAAGCCGCAGCTCGGGCAGCGGAAGCGCCCGAGATGCCCGTAGGCCATGCCATCATATTCGTAGCGTCCGCCGCAGAATGTGCAATAGGCGGATTCGTGGATCGCGTCGGCCGATTGCGGCTGCAGCGCGGCAGTTGCCAGCCCGAAATACAACGTCCGCCCTTCCCGGCCGCGGCCCAGCGAAGCGCACAGCGAGTCATCGGCGCACAGCACGATCCGGCCCTGGGAAGCCGACAGGCCTTTGGCGATCAGGTCGCGGGTATGCTGCAGTTCGCCGAAGCGGTCCAGCTGATCGCGGAAAAAGTTGGTGATCACGCTGACTGTCGGATTGAGTTCGGCTGCCAGCTTGCCAAAGAAGGCCTCGTCAATTTCAAAAACCAGGGCCAGGGGCTGTTCTGCCTTCTGGCGTAAAGCCGCCTGATGCTCAAGCAGCGTTGCGGTCAGGCCGGAATCCAGGTTGGCGCCGGAAGGATTGGTGATGATGCGATAACCCCTGTCCTGCAGCAGCGCGCAGATGATCCGCACGGTGGTCGTCTTGCCGTTGGTG
>DOFA01000166.1 GCA_003532195.1 Clostridiales bacterium | reverse complement strand
ACAATCGGCCGGCCGCCGCACCAGCCGTACAAGCCGGGATGGGCGAGCACGGCGACTCCGCCGGCCTGTCTGATCAGCCAGATCGCTTCGGCTGCCGAGGGACGGACCCGATCAATGTATGCCGGCCGGCCGACTGACAGCAATTCATCAAAAGCAGCATCGATGCTGGGAAAGTATCCCAGATTGCGCAGCAATAAGGCCGCTTGCAAGCGCCCGACCGTCCCTTCGCCGGATGATGCGAAATCGGCTTGGCTGATCGGGTAGCCCAGGCTCTGCAGCTGCCGGATCATCTTTTCATTGCGCTGCCGGCGCGATTCCTGCTGCCGGTTCAAGAACGAGGCGATCCCCGCAGTATTGCCATAAGGGAAATAACCCAGTAAGTGCTGCTCTTCGACTGACTCGACGGAGAGCTCGACCCCGGACAGCATAACCGGCGGCAAAAATCCGGACTGCGCCCTTTCTGCGGCTGACGTCATGAACCGCAGATGCTGCCGGGCCGGCTCCAGTGCGGCCAGAGTGTCGTGGTCGGTAATCGCAAAAGCCCTGAGCCCGCTGGCAAGCACACGATCCACAGTTTGCCCGGGCGTGTCGGTTCCGTCGGAACAGCGGGTGTGAAGGTGAAGATCACAATCACCGCCGGCAATGATATCTGATAAAACCTGAATCGCGGACGGTCGCGACCAGAACAAAACACCGGCGGTTCTCCCGGAAGGATCTGTCAGCAGGGATTGCTTCGCTAAAAGATATCCGGATAAAGCCGGTTCAGTCAGCCCGGCCAGTTTCTCAGCCGGCCGGAGACCTGCGGCAACAGGATATTCCAGGATCACCAGCCGATGGGCCTGCGGCAGCAGCATCCGCAGGTTCTCTGCCGCACAGAGAAGCCAGCAGTCATCCGGAGTATCAATCCAAGGCAGCAGCTGGCTGCCGACGGTCTCGAAGACCTGCCCGGATGGCCAATAAGCACCGGCCGCCCGGTCGGCCAGCCAGACCGGTTCGCGGTCGCCGCCTATAAATCCGGCAGTCTGGATCAGCAGCCCGTTTAAATAGCGGTCGCTGAGAAACAAGCCTGGGGCATAAAAGTCTGAGTCAGGATTTTTCAAAATAACTGCAGTCAGCATAATAGCCTTTCCTTCAATATTCCCGGGCATCAGCCCGAAAATCTGTTCGGCGACGATCGGTCAACCGCTGCCGGGTGTCCGGCGCAAGTCATATATCTTCAGGTTGCCTAAAGCCGGAAATTCAGCGGCAACCGGAAAATGACGGTCAAAAAACGACTCATTGACGGTGAATTGATCATGCGTGCGCAAAGCGTCGTCCAGCAGCAGGTAGTCCAGGCCGGCAGAAACGATCAGCTGGCGCACGGCGGCCAGGTCGCCGTTGCCGCCCGCGATCAGCCATTGCTCCTGTACCAGCCGTCCGGCGGTGTCATGACCGGCCGACCAGGCATAATAGGCATGTCCGAGCCAGACAGACCGGCCGGACAGGAAGAATGCGTTGTAGTGGTAAGGGGCGGTGACGAAAACCGCGTCCGGAAGCGTGTTCTGGCTGATCCATCCGATCAGGGGCGAGGCAGAATCGATGGCGACTGTTTTTTTGCTGATGTTTTTCAGGATAATCAGCTCCTGCAGTCCGGTTATGGTTAAAACTAAAGTCAGAAGCACAGCAGCCAGTTTTGGCAGCCGCGAGAGCCATCCGTCAGTGCCGGCGCGCTGATTGCCGGTGTCGGTGCCGGCGCTCTGTCGGCGCCGGAAAGGCAAATGCCATAAACGGACCAGCAGATCGGCGATGTAGATGTTGCCGAATGCGAAGCTGATCATGATGTATTTATGATTGACTGTGACATCGGGTGTCAGGGAGACGATCAAAGCAAAACACAACGGCAGCATAAATGCGGCCAGCAGGACTTTCCGCTTACGGTCCGGCAGCCAGTATGCGATCAGGAGCAGCGGCAGCAGAAGGCCGGACATTTCCAGCAGATAGGCCAGGATGCCGGCCAGAGACTGATCGGGCGCGAGAAAGCCGATCAGTATTTCCGGTTGAATGACTCGTACAGCCTGGCCGGCAAACAGCCTGGATTGCAGTGAAGCGGCAAGGACCGAACCCGCTTCCAGGATCAGTAAAAACAGCCGGTTGCTGGAAAAGATGCCGATGAATCCAAGCATCAGCAGCAGGGAAACCAGAGCTGATCCGTGGAAATAAGGCAGCATCAGGCAAAGTATAAAAGCCGTCGCCCGGCGGCGCCATTCCGGGTCTTTGCTGCCGAGCCAGAAATCCCGGTTCGTCAGAAAGGATTTCCAGCCCGGGCTGGCGAGCCTGAGTTTCAGACCGCGCCGCAGGTCCGGCAGCAGCAAGAACAAGACGATCAAGGCGACCGACAAGCCCGGCAGCAGGTGACGCTGGTTGGCATAGACATTGACACCCCAGAGCCCCCAGCTGTCATGGGCCGTGTTGCCGATATAGACATCCTGTTTGAGCATCGCGCGCAGGATATCCGGCCAGGCGGACGGACCGGCGCCATAAACGCCGGCCAGGCCTGAGAGGTAAGTGAAGAAGGCCAGGGAACTGCGGCAGAATAGCAGCAGCGGCGCCAGCAGGAAGGTCGCCCGGCGCGCGGTCAGGCAGAGCGCCAGGGTGCCCAGCAGCAGGCAAAAGGTCATTAATCCGAGAATGCTGGGCAGGTTGATCGCCCAATCGAGCGGCAGGCCAAGATAATTCAGGTTGCCGCAGAGAAAATAGAACAGGAAGTGATAGGCGATGCCATCGTTGGCAAAATGCGGATATTCGACCGGCCAGTTGCGGCCTTGGGAGAACGAACTGACCAGGGCGGTATGCGGCGCGAAATCACTGAAAACGGAATATCCGGCCCGATACAGCGTCCCATCGCGATAAAAGGTGCCGGCCATCAGAAATAAAGCCAAAGCCAGCCAGATCAGGGCGGTCAGCAGGTAGAAACGGGCGTCCGGCTGCTGCAGGGACCGGATCATCCGGATCCAGGCGGAATGGCAGGAACGGGCGGGCTCAGGTGGCCCGGAATGGCCGAGACGCCTGGGAAGGCCGTAACGCCAGTCCGGCCGCGCCGCCTGACTGAGCCGGCCGGTAATTTGCCGCAGATAAGGCTGGATCAGCCAGACCAGCAATGTGACAATAACCAGGACATTGACCGGCAGCAGCGGGTGGATGGATTGAGGGAGCAGGGAAGACAGTGCGGCAGCGAATCCGAAGGTCAGCCAGGTCAGGGGCAGCAAACCCAGCCAGAGGGACGCGCCAAGGCGGAAAATAAACGCTGGCCAGGGTGATGATTCCAGCAGCGGCAAGGACTGCGAACTGGCCAGGCTGACCAGAAGACGGCCCGGATCGCCGATCAGCCGGCCGAACCAGCGCCAGCCGGCCGCCCAGGCCAGGATGATCCAGGCAATGGCGATCATGCGCCGGTTCCGGCTGTCCGATCGGTCTTGGCAGCCGTCGGGGGCGAATCCGCGGCCGGGCCGGCAGAGGCGTCCGCAGTGATTGCGGCGATGATGTAGCGCGGCCGGCTCTTGACTTCGGTGAAAATCCGGGCGATATAGATCCCGATCAAGCCCAGGCTGATCATAATGCTGCTGCCGATCAGAAGCAGCAGAAGGATGACCGTGGTAAATCCATCGGCTGCGTGGCCGCTGGACCAGTTGATCATGGTTTGAATGCCCAGACCGAGAAAAACGACGAGCAGAACCAGGCCCAGGCCGGTGATGAACTGCAGCGGCAGGGCAGAGAAGCCGGTAATCGCATTGATGCTCAGGCTGGCCAGCTTGAGGATCGACCAGCGGCTGCCGCCAGTCGTACGCACGGCGACTTCGAAGGAAAAGGTTGTCCTCCGGAAACCCAGCCAGGCCGAAAGGCCGCGGAAGAAAGTATCGTGCTCGCCCAGGCGGCGCCATTGCTCGACGACGCGGCGGTCGAGCAGCTTGAAATCCGAGGCGTTGCGCAGGTCATAACCGGAAAAGCGCCGGAACAGGCCGTAAAAAACCTTGGCGTTCAGCCGGCTGGCCAGACTTTCCCGGCCGCGGGTCGACTTGACGCCTTCGACGATATCATAGCCTTCCTCACGCCAGAGACGGACCATTTCCGGTATATGGCGGGGCGGATGCTGCAGATCGCCGTCCATCAGGATGACCGCGTCCCCGGCTGCCTGGTCCAGCGCGGCGCAGATTGCCGCCTCTTTGCCGAAGTTGCGGGAAAAATGCAGCCCGACGATCCGGGGATCGCGGCAGCTGGCTTCCTGAATCACCGGCCAGGTTCGGTCCCGCGAGCCGTCGTCAACCAGGACCAGTTCGAAGTCCAGGCCGGTGCTCTCCAGGATCGGCGTCACGGTCGACAGCGTGATCGGAATTTGCTTTTCTTCATTATAAAAAGGGATCAGCAAGGATAATTTCATGTTAAACCTCCCGACTCGCATGCTTTCAAGATCGTCCTGGCCCTTATTCTACCATGAACCGGGCTGCTGCGGAAACGTGCGTGAACGTGCGGAAACGCATGCCGGCATTGATAAAAGCCCTTTTACAGTATACAATACAAGGTGGTTCAAACAGAACAGGCAGTTTCAAGAGATTGCCAATCTAACCGGGAGCGTGACACATATGGCCATGATGCAAAAAAAGAACATCGAAGACATTAAAGTCCAGGGGAAAAGGGTGATTGTCCGGGTTGACTTCAACGTCCCGCAGGATAAAAAGACCGGCGCGATCACCGATGATAAACGTATTCGCGGCGCATTGCCGACGATCCGCTATCTGATTGCCCAGGGCGCCAGGACGATACTGGTATCTCACCTGGGACGCCCCAAAGGCGGCCCGGAAGAAAAATTCTCCATGAAACCGGCCGTTGACCGCCTGGCGGAACTTCTGGGCCAGCCGGTTATCCTGGCCGCCGATGTCATCGGCGATGATGCCAAAGCTAAAGCCGCCGCTTTGCAGAACGGCGAAGTCATGATGCTGGAAAATGTCCGTTTCCACAAGGAAGAAACGAAGAACAGCCCGGAATTTGCCCGCGAACTGGCTTCCCTGGCCGAAATTTATGTGAATGACGCCTTTGGCACTGCCCATCGGGCCCATGCCTCGACAGCCGGCCTGGCCAATTTCCTGCCGGCAGTCTGCGGCTACCTGATCCAGCGCGAAGTCGATGTGATGGGCGCTGCCCTGGCCGATCCGAAGCGGCCCTTCGTCGCCATTCTCGGCGGCGCCAAAGTATCGGACAAGATTGGCGTCATCGACAACCTGATCGCCAAGGTCGACACGCTGCTCATCGGCGGCGGCATGGCTTATACTTTCATGGCGGCCCAGGGATACGGCATCGGCACCTCCCTGTGCGAGACTGATAAGATCGAACTGGCCAAGGCCCTGCTCGACAAGGCGGCCGCCCGGGGCCTCAATCTTCTGCTGCCGACCGACAACGTAGTCGCGGATCAGTTTGCCGCCGACGCCCCGGCCCGGGTCGTTTCTTCGCATGAGATCCCCGATGGCTGGATGGGTCTGGATATCGGACCGGCCACAATAGCCAGCTTCTCAGAAGCCATCAGGGGCGCCGGCACTGTGGTCTGGAACGGCCCGATGGGCG